>CAIOTH010000119.1 GCA_903861145.1 uncultured Bacteroidota bacterium
CCACCTGCAATTATTTCACCTGCCACAATGCTTGGCTGTATAATTTCGGCAGCCTTATCTTCGGCGGCATTATCAAAATTTTCGTAGGCCCTCATGTATTTCGTTGTTTCCATGCTTTATATATTTTGCAGGAAACAGGGCAATACTCATTCAGCCTGATTGGGTGTGCAAACTTCACACCGTGCAGTGCCGGTTAAAAGGGCGGCTTCATATTCCTTGACTATGGCGGCCTGCCATAGCTCACATCTGTGCTCGGCAAAGCGGGTTAGGTCCGCAAAGGCGCTGTATTCCGCGAATGCCCGAGTGTTGTAACGACCACCGGCAAGTAGTTTCTTAACGAAGTTATCTGCCTCGAAACTTGGAACGGATTTGATTAGCCAACGAAGAAACGGCTGGTTTTTCTGGAAATCAGAAAATGAGATTGTGTAGGCATCGGTGAATATTTTATCTATTGTAAAAAGGCCGGTGCTGCTGCTAAGTCGGACCTCGTAAGGTTCTGCAAAATTGGCTTCGGCCAGCTTGCCCTTTAGTGCCCCCACAGTAAGAACGTCTTTACAGAAGGCCAACCGCCGGTGCGTTTCCGGTTCACCGGTGCCGGTTGTAATCGTATCGTGAAAGACGGGGTCTTCTTCCATGTATACTATGCGTTCTACTTTCACCTTTTCTTTTTCAAATAAAGTGGTGAGCGATTCCCAGGTAGGGCCTTCGATGAAAACAGTTAAAAGGTTGTTGGTGAGTTCGGCAGCTATGTTCATCATGAAGTATTTATCAAGGCAAGATAGCGCGTGGAACGAAAGGGTAACCCCCTTGCGCCATATAAGAATGCTAATTTAGCACTCAGGGCATCATCGCCCTTATCGCATCGGGCGACCAGTATAACCTTCTACCGATTCGCGTTGGCTGTGATAACCGGCCCGATTTTATCCAGTTGTAGGCACACTGCTTCGATATATCAAGGGCCGCGATTACCTCATTCAACGACATCCGGCCATCGCGCCCCAAAGACTTATTATCGTGGTTTAATATTTCACGCAACTTGCGTTCTACCACCCGTTCAATCATGGCTTCGAGCTCACTGACTTCAATTACCACCAACCGGTTATTACTTTCCATCGCATGTTTTGTATTATATGCTGGTGGAAGCACCTTGTTACAATCTGCGTGTAATACTGTATGTAATAATGCGTGAAGAATTGCGTTTGAGGGTTTATAAAATAAGCGCAGCGCATTGATAACCAATGCGCTGCAACTTTACTTCGTTGGCCCAGCTGGATTCGAACCAACACACACAGAACCAAAATCTGTAGTCCTGCCATTAGACGATGGGCCAATCTGTTACCGATGTTAAAATCGGCAAAGAGGGTGCAAATTTAATCATCCTTAAAACTTTTGCAAGTATGCGGTGCATTTATTTTCCTTGAGGTAGCATCTTCCTTGCTCATCCTCGGGCGCTATTATTCGCCAAAAAATCTATTTTTACGCCCTCACAAAAATAAACTGAATGCAGAAGTATAAGTTGTGGAACAACATTTTTGGATGGCTTACCTTCATTTTCGCTACTGTGGTTTACACCATGACCATGGAAAGCAGCGGAAGTTTTTGGGATTGCGGCGAGTTCGTTTCGGGGTGTTTTAAGCTACAGGTGGTTCACCCACCGGGCGCCCCTTGGTTTTTGATGCTGGGTAAAATATTTTCGCTCTTTACTGGTGCCGACCCGTTAGTGGCAGGTAGCCCGGGCTCGAACCACGTAGCGCAAAGTGTTAACTTTATGAGTGCCCTGATGACTGCAGGCGCCGTGCTCTTTACCTTTTGGACTACCACGGCACTTGCCCGCAAATTTGTTTTTAAAGATGGTAATTATACCACAGACCGCATTATTACAGTAATTGGCGCCGGCTTAATTGCAGGCACCTGCTGCACTTTCCTCGATTCGCAGTGGTTTAGTGCTGTGGAGGGTGAAGTTTATGCCACCTCGCAGTTTTTTCAGTCGTTTATTTTTTGGGCTATCATGAAATGGGATGCAGATGACAGCCCTTATGCCGACCACTGGTTGGTGCTTATTGCATACATGACGGGACTTTCGATAGGTGTGCATTTGTTAAGCCTTTTGGCTTTACCTGCCATAGCCATCGTGTTTTATTTCAAGAAATTTAAGAACCCTACCATTTTAGGTTGGGTGGCTACCGCCGGCATTGGCTTTGGTTTGCTGGGCATGTATATGAAGTACATTATCTCGTTCACGCTGTCGTACCTGGCCAGTATGGACCTCTTTTTTGTGAATACGCTCGGTCTTGGTTATAACAGCGGAGTAATATTTGGCACTGTACTTATTATAATAGTGCTGGTAGCCGTATTACGCTATACCCAAACCAATAGCGAAACTGATTACCGGATTGCCATGGGTATCAGCATTTTTTATGTGTTGATTGGCGTTGTCCTGGCATTTAACGGCGATAACTGGATGGCTGCCGGTGTGCGCTTGCTATATCCCATTGGGTTATGGCTTTCAAGAAAGTATGGCTACGAAACCCGCAGGTATTTTAACCTGGCTATATTATCTATTGCATTCTCTTATATAGGATACACCAGTTACCTGATGGTGCCTATTCGCGCAATTGCTAACTCGCCCATCAACATGAACCGTCCTACCGATCCGTTTTCGTTAAAGGGTTATGTAGACCGCGAGCAGTATGGCGACCGCCCATTGTTATGGGGTCCGGCGTATAATATTGATCAATACAGCGATATTACCGGCTACAGCAGCAATGGCGAGCATTGGATAAAAAGCAAGTACAGCAATAAGTATGTAAGCGAAGGGCCTAAGCAGGACTATGAATTTAGAGGCGATGTAAAAATGTTGTTTCCGCGCTTGGGCTTTTGGCAGGAAGAAGGAAAGAAAGCGGCTTACCGCGCATGGCTCAGTCCTGAATTTGCAGTAGTTAATCGCGAAACGCACGAAACCGCTAAAACATTTTCGCCTGCGCAGCAAAAAGACGCTGAGCAATATGCTGCCGGCTTGAATAAAAATGGTGGCAATGCTTTTTACGTGCGCGATGTAATAGGCTTTGGCGATAACATACGATACTTCTTTAAATATCAAATTGGCTACATGTATTTCCGCTACTTTATGTGGAATTTTGCAGGTAAGCAGGATGATGTACAGGGAACTTATGGTAACGACAACGGTAGGTGGATTTGTGGTATTCCCTTTATCGATAATAGCCACCGATTTTTTACGCCCGATTGGCCTCAGCAAAATCTAAGTCAAACCATGTTGCATAATAAAGCGCGCAACAAGTTTTACATGATTCCATTTGTTATTGGTTTAATCGGCTTCATCTTCACCTTCTTTAAAGACGAAAAAACGTTTTGGACCATATTGGTGTTATTCGGTACCACCGGTATTTTGCAAATTATTTACCAAAACGAACCGCCTATTGAACCCCGCGATAGAGATTATGCCACGGCCTGTTCATTCCTGGTTTATACTATATGGATTGGCTTTGGTGTAATTGCCATGGCAACCGAACTGATAAAACGATTTAAACTTCCCGAAATACCAACTTCAATAGGCATTGTGGCATTGTGCGCCTCAGCCCCATTTTTAATGGGTAGCCAGGGTTGGGATGACCACACCCGCCATAACCGTTATGTAGCGCGCGATTCGGCTATTGATTATTTGCAAAGTTGTGCACCGGGTGCGGTATTGTTTACACAAGGCGATAATGATACTTACCCTTTATGGTATGCGCAGGAGGTTGAGGGTGTGCGCCAGGATATACGCATTATCAATCTTTCGTTAATTGGTGTTGATTGGTATATCGACCAGTTATTTTATAAAATAAACGATGCTCCACCTTTAAAGTTAAGTTTTACACCTGCGCAGTACGAGGGGAACAAACGCGATATTATCCGCTATCATCAAAGCCCGGGTATTCCTGAAGGAAAGCCTATCGACCTTAAACGCATTATGAAGTTTTTGGCCAGCGATAAGCAGGAAGACAAAGTAATGTTGCAGAACGGCGAATCGGATAACTATTTGCCCACGCGCAATTTTTATATTGATGTTGATACCGATAAGGTAAGGAGCATGGATATGGTTGCTAAAGAAGATTACGATAAAGTAGTACCGCGCATGGAATGGAAATTCAGCGGTGGTGCCTTGATGAAGAACGATTTAATAACGCTGGATATTGTTGCCAATAACCTGATGGATCATCCTATATACTTTGCTGTATCGGTTGCGCCCGAGGCTTACGTTGGGTTAGAAAAATATTTTCAGTTGGAAGGGTTAACGTATAGGGTAGTGCCTAAAGTTAATACCACCGGTTCGCCGTATAACGCACCTGTTAGATTAGACCAGATGGCCGAAAACATGATGCACAAATTTAAGTTTGCAGGCATTAAGGAAAATCCGAACATTTATTTGGATGAAACCTCAATGCGGATGACTGTAAACATACGTGGTAACTTCGGCCGACTAGCCGAGGCTTATCTTGCGCATGGCGAGAAGGACAAGGCAGCACAGGTTATTGATTACTCGCTGGCCGAAATGCCTGCCGACCGTGTGCCGCACAATGTGTTCGATTTCTCATACCCCGATATTTATTTCCAGGCAGGACAAAAAGAGAAAGGCACAAAACTGTTGCTCGAGATGTTTGGCAAAGCCAAAGACGAGCTGAATTACTATAAAACAGTTTATAAGTATACGCTTGAACAAGCCAAAGAAAGCGACCCTGCTTATTACCAGCAATTACAACAAGGTGAGTTTATGGAAAGGCATGAGGTGCGCGAAGAACTCTATATCATGCAAGAGCTTAACCTTACTGCCAAAAAATACGACACTGGTGAAGTAGCTACAAAAGTTGAAAAGGAGTTTGGCGAATATCGCGATGCATTTATCGACCCTGTATTATTACAACAACAGCGCCAAATGCAACAAGGCCGTCGCCCTTCTGGCACTGAGCCGGGTATGTAATATTTTAATGATTAAAACCTCAACGCCCTTTCGCTAAAACGGAAGGGCGTTTTTTATTGTGGGAAAAAGTAATCGGGACATCATTCAGATTTTCGGAATTGATTTACGAGGTAAAAGTAAGACGGAATAAAAACTACCCCCATACCCAGCAAAGTAAAAAACACGGGGCACGTAAAGAAATCGGTGATGTCAAAAGGAACCTTCGCCTGCCATTGGTAACCGGTACCCGCATAAAAGAATCGCTGGTAACCGGTGCCATCCCAACCTACTACTAAAATAAACAACATGGCTGCATGGCTCCAAATGGTTTGCAACGCCGCCATTTTTTGATTTCCCTTTTTTATAAAGTAATAAGTAACCCAAAACCCTAAAATACCCTGCGTAATATTGGTAACACTAAACAGGCACGTAAGCCATGCAGGGATTGAGCTATGGTCGGTGGCTACAAACATTGTTTCCCAATATGGAAAATTCCACAACAGATAAATACCTGAGGGTGCGAAAACAATGGCGGTCCAAAGCATGCTCAGGTTAAAGTATTTGTTGTTCCAGAAAGATTTTTCTTTCGCCAGCGCCTTGCCTGCGGCCAAAGCCAGGCCGGCGTTTAATCCGTACGACCAGAAAACATCAACTTGTACCATAGCTTGTAGTTTTAGTTAACGGTAAGATATTCAAATATATTGTTTTTGAATGGCCTTAAACGGAGTTTCTAAATAGCTGGTATCATACTTTATATTTAATACTTGCTACTTTTGGTGCTTATAATATGAAGGACAACCACTTTTGCATTTTCGGAAGAAAACCCATTATTGAGGCTTTTAAAGCAGCCAGGCGTTTTGATAAAATACTGGTATTGAAAAATATTACCGGCGATGAAATGCGCGAGATTTATCAGTTTGCCAAAGATACCGATGTGCCGGTGCAAAACGTGCCTAAAGAAAAACTTGAGAGCGTTGCCCAAAAATATTCAAAACACCGCGAGGCCAACCATCAGGGTGTTATCGGCTTTTTATCCATTATTGACTATTATACGTTAGATGATGTGTTGCACCAGGTTTACGGCAAAGGCGAAACTCCTCTGCTAGTGGTGCTTGATGGGGTTACCGATGTAGGCAACTTTGGTGCCATTGCAAGGTCGGCAGAGTGTTTGGGTGCGCATGCTTTAGTTGTGCCTGCTCAGGGCAGTGCCCAAATAAATGCCGAAGCCATGAAAACCAGCGCTGGGGCCTTGAATAACATTTTAGTATGCCGCGAAAAAAGTTTGTCTACGGCCATACATTACTTAAAACAAAACGGCATCAAAATTTTTGGTACCGATAAGCATAAAGCCAGCGATATCGCCAAAGTAGATTTTACCGTGCCATGCGCAATCGTTTTGGGCAGCGAGGGCGAAGGCATTTCGGCCGAAATTATGCGGCTGTGCGATGAACGCGTAATGATACCTATGCACGGCCAAACCGAATCTTTGAATGTTTCGGTTAGTGCTGGCATAGTTTTATATGAGATAGGAAGAAGCAGGAGAGGAGGGAAGTAATCACCTTCTTTATATACAAAGTATTTTTCCATTAACCGAATTCTTTCTCCGGTTAACCATTTAGTAGTACTCACTTTACGCATAGCATCTCCGGGTTTAAGTTATCCACCATTTTATCTTGCCCTCCTCTGAGGTGCTGTTTCAGTCCGCCTTTTTATTTTGTAGTTTAGGACAGAATAATTAATTCAATAAAAATAATTTATGAAAAAACTCGCCCCTCTGTTGGTAATTCTGATGTCGTTTTGGGTTAGTGCAACACAAGCGCAGGCTCCTAACCAGGTTAACTATCAGGCTGTAGTGCGCGATGCTTCGGGTAATCCGCTGGTTGCAGGTACTCATGTGTCGGTAAGGTTTCAAATTCACGACCTTACGGCATCCGGAACGGTGGTTTATCTTGAAACTACCTCGGCGGTAACAAATCAGTTCGGTTTAATCACTTTGGCTATAGGTTCTCAGGGAGATTTATCAACTGTAAATTGGGGTGGTGGAGCAAAATACCTACAGGTGTCTATTGACCCTGCGGGCGGCTCAAATTTTACTGATATGGGAAGCTCCCAATTACTGAGTGTTCCTTATGCTTTATTTTCTGGTAATAGCGTTGGTTCTGTTGGCCCTACGGGCGCAACTGGTTCAGGTGGGGCAACGGGCCCTCAGGGTCCGCAAGGTGCAGCTGGTGCTCAGGGTGTTCAGGGACCGGCAGGTGCACAGGGGCCACAAGGCCCTCAAGGTATCCAGGGTACCCAAGGCCCGCAAGGTAGTCGTGGGGCTACGGGTACAGTTGGCGCAACAGGTGCTCAAGGTTTGCAAGGTGCAACCGGTGCCGCTGGTGCAAATGGCGCAACAGGTGCTCAAGGTCTTCAAGGTACCACAGGTGCCAATGGAAATAATGGCTTGAACGGCGCCACAGGTGCAACAGGTATTAATGGATTAAATGGTTCAACTGGCGCCACCGGCAATAATGGATTGAATGGCGCAACCGGTGCCACCGGCGCTGCGGGAAGCAATGGCGCAGTGGGTGCTACCGGGGCGAATGGCGTAGCCGGTGCTACAGGTAATGATGGTGCGGTAGGCTCAACAGGAGCTACTGGTAGTAATGGTCTGGTTGGTCCAACCGGCGGAAATGGCAACAATGGAGCGGCGGGCTCAACAGGTGCCACTGGAAATGATGGCGCACCTGGAGTAATGGGAGCTACAGGTAATGATGGTGTGGTCGGCCCAACCGGCGCAAATGGTAATGATGGCGCTATAGGTGCTACAGGTGCCACTGGCAACGATGGTGCGGTTGGCTCAACGGGCGCAAACGGAAATGACGGTGCGGCAGGTTCTACAGGTGCAACGGGCAACGATGGCGCCGTTGGCGCAACGGGCGCTACCGGTAATGATGGCGCTGTTGGCCCAACAGGTGCAAATGGAAATGATGGTGCAGTGGGTGCTACAGGTGCCACCGGCAACGATGGAGCAGTGGGAGCAACAGGTAATGATGGAGCCGTCGGCCCAACCGGCGCAAATGGCAATGACGGTGCTGTAGGTGCTACCGGTGCAACGGGTAACAATGGCGCAGTTGGCGCAACCGGTGCAATAGGTGCAACTGGTAACGATGGTACGGTTGGCCCGGCAGGAGCAACAGGAAGTGATGGTGCCGTGGGTTCTACAGGCGCTACCGGCAACGACGGCGCAGCAGGTTTAACCGGCTCAACAGGTAATGATGGTGTTGCGGGCCCAACAGGTGCAAATGGCAATGACGGTGGTACCGGAGTTACAGGTGCTACCGGTAATGACGGTGCAACCGGACCTACAGGCGCAAATGCCCCGCAAATAACCAATATACAGGATAATGGTGATGGAACCTCCACAGTATACTTTTCAGATGGAACTACCTTAACTCTTAACGCTCCTTTTAGGGGGCCACAAGGGCCTCAGGGACCAACCGGTTCAACAGGTGCTGACGGTCCACACATAATTAATATACAGGACAACGGTGACGGAACTTCAACTGTTTTCTTTTCTGATGCAACTTCGCTGGTAGTTAATGCACCTTATACGGGTCCCCAGGGAGCTACGGGTGTAACCGGTAATGACGGTGCAGTAGGCCCAACAGGCGCACAAGGCGATATTGGTTTGATGGGCCCTACGGGTGTTCAAGGCCCAATTGGCCCAACGGGTTTATTGCCTGATGGAAGCGCAGTGGGCAATACTACCTATTGGGATGGCACGCAGTGGGTAACTAACAGCAACTTTATTTATAACGATGGCACTAATATTGCCATGGGCTCAAGCGCCTTTGCAAACAATGGTTCAATAGCCATTGGTAATGGTTCAACCGCACAAGGCCTAGGTTCATTTGCCGCAGGCCCTAACTCAACTGCCACAGGTAACGGTTCAGCAGCTTTTGGCGGTGCTACTGCGCTAGGCTCGGTATCGCTTGCCATGGGCCGGGCGGCAGTGGCCGGCGGCTCATCATCGTTGGCGATTGGCAATAACACTACCGCCAGCGGAACAAGCTCGGTGGCTATTGGCTCGTTCAATTCATCAACGGGCACCAGTTCTTCAGCTATTGGTATTCAATCAACGGCAGGTGGCGATAATTCAACGGCCATAGGATTTGGTAGCAGAACCGTAGGCAGCAATTCCTTATCGGTTGGCTATAATACTACGGCGCAAGGAAATAATTCCAATGCGGTAGGTTTTCACAATACCGCCAACGGCAATAACTCTTCGGCTTTAGGTACCTTTACAACATCTTCTTCATATGCTGAAACCGATTTAGGTAGTAGCAATACTACTTATACTCCTTCATCAACCACTTCGTGGGTAGGTACTGATAGGTTGTTAGACGTAGGTAACGGCAATTACCCCGCACAAAGCGATGCCATGGTAATTCTTAAAAATGGTAACACCGGTATAGGTACTACAACACCAACACATACATTAGATGTAGCAGGGACTTTGAACGTAAGTGGTACCGCAACCGGGGTAACACCGGCACCGGGCGATAGCTCAACACAGTTTGCTACAACGGCATTTGTAAGATCTTCCATGGATACCTTTGGTATTCAGCAAGGCACCGCCGTGGGCAACACCATGTATTGGGATGGCAACAAATGGGTAACCAACAGCAACAATATATATAATGACGGAATAAATGTTTCAATAGGTGCCAGCACATCAGCCACTAACACATCGGTTGCAATTGGCACCGGTAGCGTATCTAGCGGTTCGGGTTCAGTAGCAATGGGCAGTGGCGCAATTTCCCCGGGAAGAAATTCGGTTTCAATTGGGCAAGGCACCAATTCAAGTGGTGCAAATTCAACCGCTATAGGTACTTACACACAGTCAAGCGGCCCTTATTCTATATCTATGGGTAATGGTTCTACAGCCAGCGGCAGTAATTCGTTCACCACTGGTGTTTTAAGCAATGCCAGCGGCAATACATCAACCGCAATAGGCAACAGCAGTACTGCAAGTGGAGATTATTCGACCGCCATGGGTAATGGTAGCACTGCAAGTGGTTATACCTCAACTGCCATGGGTAGTGGTAACGTAGCCAGTGGTACCAACTCGGTAGCCATGGGAGCCCGCGATACAGCCTCAGGGTGGGGCTCATTGGCCATGGGCGCTAATAACACTGCCAGCGGAAGTTACACAACTACCTTTGGTAATAATAACGTGGCTAGTTTAGATGATGCATTTGCTGCGGGTGTATTTTCGAATGCAACCGGCGCCGCCTCATTTGCCTTAGGTTTAAGAGATACAGCCAGTGGTAATTACTCAACTGCAATAGGTACCCAGGCATCAACCAACGGGCACCAGGGCGCTTTTGTAATTGGCGATTATTCAACACCGGTTGATGCAACTGCCGATAACCAGTTTGCCGCTCACTTTACCGGTGGCTATATGTGGTATAGCGATAACAGCCTTACCCCTTTAAATACTTTGGTATATAACAATGGCAATTTAGGCGTTGGCACAATAAGCCCGACGGCACAACTGCATACAACAGGTACGGTTCGTTTCCAAAACTATATTAATGGCTTTTTAACGGTTGATAATAACGGTAACTTAGGCGTAAGCAATGGTTCAGGTAACTTTATTGTAAACGGAACCAGCCAGCAAACAAGTGCTAACTTCAATATTGATGGCACAGGCACTGTAGGTACCTTACAAGTAGGTGCTAATGGTGGTATCATTTCAACTCCTGATAGCCATGGTTCTATAGCTTTAACCCAGGACCTTGGTTCTTATTACGGCATACTTTTCGGGCCGATAGCTGGTAATGCTCCAAACCTGATGTTTGATCAAAGTGGCGATGGTGGATATTATATTCCAAGCATAGGCCAATGGGAATCTTTCTATACCTCAAGTAGCCACCACTTTACTTTTGGCGGCGCGGGCGATTTGGGTGCTACGATGGCTGTTTTAGGTACCGGTTATTACAGCGGTAACCTGGGTTTAAATACTCAGAGCCCAACTGCACAGTTAGATGTAAACGGCACTGTGCGTTTTGAGAATTATATCAATGGTTATTTAACGGTAGATGCCAGTGGCAACATAGGTGTTGGCCATGTTACGGCGTGGAATTTGACCGGTAATAGCGGTACGGTAGCAGCTACAAATTTTATTGGAACGATTGATTCGGTTGATTTATCGGTAAGAACTCATAATGCCGAGAGACTTCACATAACCTCAGATTATGGCGTAGTGGGATTAGGTACTTCTGCACCCAATAGCGCAAATGACCCTGACGGTTATAACCGTTTGGAAATCTATGACGCTGATGGTCTTCACAGCGATATCACACAGGTTATAGCTGGAGGAAGCGCCGGCTGGCATACTTTTGCAACCCTGCAGGGAACTCTTGCTTCGCCTGCAGTATCACTCAATGGCGATACAATAGGCCAGATACGCGGTGCATACTATAACGGAACCGGGTTTTCGCAGGCTACAGGGATAGCGTTTGTTGTAGATTCAGTGCCTTCGGCAAGTAGTACGCCGGGCAGCATGGTGTTTCAAACTACTCCGGTAGGTGCTGTTGCGCCGCTTGGCAGAATGATTATTAAAAATAACGGCAATTTAGGATTGGGCACCATGAGCCCTACTGCCCAATTGCATACTACTGGCGCTGTTCGTTTCCAAAACTACACCAACGGCTTTTTAAAGGTTGATGCCAATGGTAATTTAAGTGTTGCCACCGGCAGCGGTTTATTTACCGCGGGTAATGGTTTAAGCTGGAGCGGAACAACACTAAATTCTACATGGACTACTTCCGGCAATAACGTTTATAACAATAATACAGGCGGCGTGGGTATTAATACCACATCGCCGTTGCAAACCTTATCGATTAACGGCAATGCAGGTATTTATAATAGTAACGCCGTACAGTTTTTCACAGATGGAGGATCGACGCTGCATGGATTTGTAGGTGAGTATAGTGCTGGTAGTGATATGGTACTAGCGGCAGTTACCAACGGTAACTGGTTGCGCATTGGTTCAAACCAGGCCCCTATAGCATTTTATACCGATGGCACAGTTACGTCTGGTGCCCCTACCCCTAAAGTACTCATCAATACCAATGGCCAGGTGGGTATAGGCACCATCAGCCCAAGTCATTCGCGGATGTAAGCGGCGATATCAATGCCAGCACCGGCTATATGGTGGGTGGCGGTGCAGCCAGCGGTAATTATCTGCGTGGCAATGGTACTAGGTTTGTTTCATCTGCCATCCAGGCAGCCGATATCCCTGCCGGTAGTACAAAATATATTCAAAACGGCGCTGCGCTACAGGCGGCCTCCAATTTCAACATCAGCGGTAACGGTTATATTGGTGGCAATGTGGGGATCGGCACAACCGCACCTGCTTATAAATTAGATGTGAATGGCGCAGTAAACATTAGGTCAGGTTTAAGAACTAGCGGTTCCGCGTATACTAACTTTGGAGGTACCGCTGAAATTTTTGTTAATGCCGATAACCACAACGGTGGGGGTTTGGCAATATCAGACGATGGCGGTTTTTATGATTATAATGATGGGTATATTACATATAACGGCAGCACCGGATTAAAAATTGCGGGCAATAATGGCAACGCAAGCAGTGGCAATCTCTACGTTCAGGGCTCGCAAATAAATACCGGCACTGTCCAGTTTCAAAATTACACAAATGGCTTTCTGCAGGTAGATGCCAGCGGTAATTTAAGCGCTGCTCCTTCTCCATCGCCCTCAGGTACCATCAACCAAATTGATGTAAACAGCGGTGTCGTAAGTATAGACCCTGCTTATACCGAGTCTGTTAAAGCGGAGTTTAACCTTTCCGGTGGCGGTACTGTTACGCTCGATAATAGTAACAACATTCAATGGAGCAATCGTTTCATTGTAATGAACGCTGGCGGAGGTTCGCAGTTTAGCACTGATGGATTTTTCCAAATGGATATGCCGGCCGTTGGTACCACTATTACCGGAGTAAACGGCATAGGTGACCAAACTGTAACTTCTAATGGAATTAATTTAGGCGGTTGGCAGGCACTTTACTATATTCTGCCGATAGGAAGCGGATATTCAACTGTTAACGCTAATTTTAGGGTGACTGGATTTAGTGCTCCTTATACTATACCTGAAAACTGGGTGCTGATAGCGATGAAAAACGGCGATGATCAAACAGTTCGTTTAGGCATCGGCCAAACTTTGTATCCCGGCCAAACATATAGCCCGGGCATAGGTTCAACCAGCTATATTCAAAACAGTACCGGGCAGCAGGCAAATGCCAACTTCAATATAGGTGGTAATGGTGTAATTGGGGGCTCACTGCAGGTAGGCAGTAACGGCAATATTATCAGTTCGCCAACCAGTTGGGCGAACATAGGTTTTAGTTCAAGTAATAGTGGCTGGTATGGTGTAGCTTTTGGGTCAGATGCCAATTCTGAAAATTTAATGTTTGACAGCAACCATGATGGTGGTTTCTATTCGGGGCCATCTGGTTGGGCAACCTGGCTTACCGCAAGCACCGGACACTTTAGCGTAGGTAATAATACCTCTGACATGGGAACTACTTTTGGAGTTAGCGGCACCAGCTATTTTGCCGGTAACGCAGGGTTTGGAACCAACACGCCATCAACACCTTTAGATGTGCGCGGCGTTGGTTATTTCGAAAATAATTTGGGTGTGGGAACAAGCGGCCCTCAAAGTGCCTTGCAGGTGGTAAATGGCACTACCGAGCTGGATCATTTTAATGGGTCTGTGCAACAGGGATCATGGTCAGCAGCCGACCTGGTATTGGGCGATGCTTCAAACAGTTTTGATGGATATAATACCACCGGAGGCAGCAATATTTTTATGCAGGCTGCAGGTAAAACCTCTATTTCAACTGTTGACTTCAGAGGTGGTAATGCAGGCCAGATGTCGTACGAAAACAAGGTATGGTCTATTGGTGAAGATATTGGTTGGGGAACACAGAGTATAAAATTACCTAACCTGGGTGGCACCGGCACCCGCATGGTTGTTGCTGATGCAACAGGTAATTTATCAACTCAGGCTATTGGTTCAGGTCCTACTGGGGCCACGGGTACCGTTGGAGCTACCGGAGCTACCGGAAAAACTGGCGCAACTGGCGCTACAGGTAGTACAGGTGTTACGGGTGCTACCGGTGTAACCGGCTCGAACGGTTCGGCAGGTGTTACTGGTACAGCAGGTGTTACCGGTGCAACGGGTTCAACCGGATCGGCCGGTGTTACGGGTGCTACCGGTGTAACCGGCTCGAACGGTTCGGCAGGTGTTACTGGTACAGCAGGTGTTACCGGTGCAACGGGTTCAACCGGATCGGCCGGTGTAACTGGTGCAACAGGTAGTGGCCTGGCCAGCGGTAGCTCCGCAGGTAATACACCTTACTGGAACGGCGCATCATGGGTAGTTAACAGCAGCAACATTTATAACAATGGCGGTAATGTGGGTATTGGCACAACCTCGCCGGGTGCAGCTTTGGAAGTTAACGGCAATACAACAATTGATGGTGGCGCGCTTAATTTGAGCAATGCTACATCTAACGAAATGGTATTTGCCGCACATGGTCTTGCACCACCGCAGTTTAACGCTAGCAGCACGGGTACCAAATTGGTTATGTATCCTAACGAGTCGGCTACTACAGTTGATTATGCTATGGGTGTTGCAGGTGCTACGCTTTGGAGCGCAGTGCCACAAGCCAACAGCAGTTACCAGATATCGTTCTATGGTGGTACTACTGAGTTAATGCGCGTTCGTGGTGATGGTAATGTAGGTATCGGTACTACATCACCCGGATCAATGTTAGAGGTTAACGGAACCGGTTTGTTTGATGGCGCACTTACAGCCGGAACAACTTTACAGGTAAACGGTAATGCTACAGTAAGCGGTGGTTTACTAACACTTAATAATGCCACCACTAATGATATAGTTTATGCTGCGCATGGTCTGGCCCCTCCGCAATTTACTACCCGCAGCTCAGGTACAAAACTTGTATTATATCCGGCTGTAGATGCTACGGATGTTGATTATGGTATGGGTGTTGCCGGTGCTACACTTTGGAGTTCGGTTCCACAAGCCAACAGTAGTTACCAGATATCGTTCTACGGCGGTACTACTGAGTTAATGCGTGTGCGTGGTGATGGTCACGTAGGTATTAACAATACCAGCCCTAATGCCAGTTTGGATATTAACGGTTCGCAGATGATAAATGATGGCTTAACTAATGCAAGCACACGTCCTGCGGTTAGCGCCACAACTTTGGCTAATGGCGAAATACGGGCCTATAGTTCACAAGGAACAGCGTTTGACGATGGTTTCCTGCGTATTTCGGCAGGTGCTGGTACAAACGCCAATACCAAGTCGTATATTGATGTTACGGGGTACAGCGGAGTTGCCGATATGAATGAGAACATCGCTTTTGGTACCAATGGTGCTGAGAAGATGCGCCTTAACAGTACCGGCCTGGGGATAGGAACCACAAGCCCTGGCTATACACTTGATGTTAGCGGTTCTGCCAGGGTTACTGCCTTAAATGGTAGCAATGACGGTCCTGTATATGCCGATAACAGCGGCCAGTTGGTTAAATCAACTGCATGTCCTGCCGGATTTAGCAAATACGATGTGGGCTTAATGCGGATATGTATACTGGCTAATGGTACCGTAGATACCTGGTATAACAAAGAGGTGTATTGCGAAAGCCAATCGGGATCATCTATATGCACTTACCGCCAGGCAACCAAAGCTTGTGTGCTGGGTTTCTCAACCAGTTCGGGCTATTGGATGGCTGATGCGGCAGGCGATGATGTTGAACTGGTTACCAACGGCAGCGGGTGCACCAACTTTGAAGGCACTGACTCTAAGACAAACAATCACGGCGTTTATTGCTGTATGGAGTATGTAAGGTTCTAATTAAACCTTCGAATAGTTATAAAGGCCGATGCATTGCATCGGCCTTTTTTATTTCTTTGCACCGTGAAAATTTTTTCCGCTTTTATAATACTTTCCCTGTTTACCCTTTCCTGCATTGCCCAACAACCCGACTCGGTAACGGTAATGGGTCAACTACAAGGCAATTGCAGCTTTAGTAAAATTTACATTAAAGAATTTAGTATTACAGCTGGCCAAAGCTATTATGCCGAGGCTAACGCCTACGGTTTTTTTAAAGTGAAAATAGCTGTATATGGCCCTCAACAATTTACCCTTACTGCGGGTAAATTGCGCTATGACTTTATTATAACCCCGGCGCAGACGGAATATAGGTTTACTATTACCTGCCGCAATGATGGTGACTTTAATATTAAACTGGAAGATTCGAAGGAGAATGACGCCTTTGATTTATTAGGAAAAATTGAGAGGACTTTAGTGAATAATTGCGCTGATATTGTAGCACACATCCGCAATGCCGATAGTCTTTACGCAGCTCTACAAAATTTGTGTCTTGCGCAGAATTATAACCTTCAGCAGTTATCGAATAACTTTCCCAACACATTTACTGCCGCTATATTGGCGCCTGCCTGCAGTTTGCCGGTTAATTTACAGCGGCAAAATTACCCCGACTCGTTTATTTATTATGGTCTTAAGAATGGTGCTTGGAATAATGTGCGCTTGTACCACACTGATTTTCCGCTGAGCTTTATTGTGCTGGCAAAAACTTTGTTTGCCCGCAAAAGCGAGGTAGAGAAAGATAGAATGGTTTATGATTTACTATCGTATGGGCCGGGAAATAACGATGCGGCAAAGCTTTACCAGCAGTGTTTATCTGAATATCTTTTTTACCAATTAGAGGAGAACCGCTTGCGTGCCTTTTGCAAGTGGGCAGAAGAAAACCCTGACAGAATACAAAGTGAAGTGCTGAAAGCTAAACTGCGTGGTATGAAGAAAGTGTTGCCTGGAAGTGATTTTATAAATGTCAGTTTGAAAGATTCGGGTGGAGTAGGGCGGGCGCTAGTATCTACCGTTAATAGCCATGCGTATACCCTGGTTCTTTTTTGGAGCCCGGATTGCGAACACTGCATTGCCGAAATGCCCGATTTAATTTCATTTTATAAAAAGTATCAGGCCAAAGGGGTTGAAGTTTATGCCATTGCTATTGATAGCCAGGCGGACAAATGGAAGAGTTTCATTTCTACAAAAACGGCGGGTTGGGTAAACGTGCGTGATGAGGAAGGCAAA
Organism: uncultured Bacteroidota bacterium; assembly: GCA_903861145.1. Taxonomy (GTDB): domain Bacteria; phylum Bacteroidota; class Bacteroidia; order Chitinophagales; family LD1; genus Bog-950. The sequence goes on from CAIOTH010000119.1 coordinate 17,171, forward strand.
GGCGGTAATGTTGCATCAGACTATATGGTTAATTATACCCCAACATTGGTATTGATAAATAAAGCGGGGAAAATACAATCCCGTTTCGGCAGCCTTGCCTGGATTGAAACAATATTGCGCGAAAATGGTATGGAGTAGATGCACCTAACGCAACGGTATACATTAGCGATTAGTAAACACTTTGGATTGAATTGGGCTTTTGCTTTTGACTTAAGGGCTAAAGTCGATTGAAGCGGATATTTTGTAAAACTATGCAATGCTAACCCGAAGGCCGCATTGCATAGTATATACATTAGTAAATACGTTTAGAACGTATTACTTCTTAGCAGCTTTCTTAACCGCTTTTTTTACAGCTTTTTTAGCTGCTTTTTTAGCTGGAGCTTTCTTTGCTGCTGCTTTTTTAGCAGGAGCTTTTTTCGCTGCTGCTTTTTTTACTGCCTTTTTCTTGGTAGCCATAAATAATTGTTTTTACCTACTCTATAAAAACCCGTTTTCGGTTACCCGGGTACCTACTCTATTATAGCTTTTCGGTTTTCGCTTTTACTTTAAATTTTTGAACCGGTTTAAAACGGCGCATACATTTATCGTAACAGGCTCTAAAGTATTTAACTTAATACTTGTATTACAGTTTTATGCAGCAAACAACTCCACGTTGTTTTTATTTTGTCTACTATTACAAACAGCTATCGATTTATCATTTATAAGCAGCTATTAGCAGTAGCACTGCTGAAACCCGCTGTGGTAAATAGTTCTACCGGTGCTTAAAAATTTGTAAAAGCTGTTTTAAGTGGTGTTTTAAAATTGTTGATAATATGCTTTTTACGATTTTATTTGGATGTTGATAAACATCTTTTTGTGTGTTTTTTGCGAAAATTGTTTTGATGGAATGAATTTATAAAGCGCATTTTATGTTGAATTAAATTGTGGTTTGAATCTCATCAATCGATAGTTGTAAACGGCCAATGCATTGAAATGTTTCGCTGCAACATTATTACCGGCAGATAGTACAGGATTTTTTTATTTCAAAATTTTAGATAGAAATCTTTGGTGATTGCTTTGTACTCCACCGAAAATACACGGGTGCTATCCTGTATAGTGATTTGGGTTTTTGTAAATATTCTCTTCGCGTATTGCAGTTGTAGTAGTACTAAGTAAGGTGCTTTGCCGTCGAGTGCAATTACTTCGGTGTGCCTTGTAATGAATAATTTGTGCACCGCTGCTATGTTTTGAAACAGAGAAAAATTAAACGCTGGTAAAACCAGGAACGCTTTGCCATTGTCGTCAAGCAATCGCGATATGCCGGATGTTAAGTCGGAATAGCTTAGGGCAACACTGTGCCGGGCGACATTTTTTTGATGGCTATCGTTTTTTTGATCATCAATAAAATAGGGAGGGTTTGAAATGATTATATCGTACCGGGTAGTTGAGTTGTAATTTTGAAGTGATGTGCATAGCGCAGTTAAGCGCCCGTTCCATGCACTGCGTTCAAAATTTTCTTTGGCTTGTTGATAGGCGTGCTGGTCTATATCAATAGCATGTATTTGTGCCGTGCGGTTTTTCTGCGCCATCATTAAAGCAATTACTCCGGTGCCCGTTCCAATATCTAATATCATATTTGCATCGCTGGAATCACACCACGCGCCTAATAAAACGCCATCGGTATTCACTTTCATGCCGCAATTGTTTTGGGCAACGCTAAATTGCTTAAATTGAAAAGGCGATTTGTTCATGCAGGCTTAAAAAGATAATTGCGGTTGCAAGTTAATATCTTGGGGCTATAAAATATTTAAACGCTCAATTCGACTATTACTAAAATTAATTACAATGGCAACAACTGGTAATATAAAAGTAAAGGCAATAGTAACTGGCAGTACAGGCATGGTTGGTGAGGGCGTGCTTCATGAGTGTTTGTTGAGTCCTGAGGTTGAATCGGTACTTGTAATTAACCGCAGCCCATGTGGTATAGTACATCCTAAACTAAAGGAAGTTATACTGAAAGACTTTTTCAATTTTGACGCAATAGCTAACGATGTGGTTGGATATAATGCATGTTTCTTTTGCTTAGGCGTTTCGTCAGTGGGGATGAGTAAGGAGGATTATTATAAGATGACTTACACTTTAACCTTGGGTATAGCGAAGGTGCTAAGCAGGGTAAACCCGGATATGACATTCTGTTATATTTCGGGAGCGAGTACTGATAGTACTGAAAAGGGAAGGCTAAACTGGGCGCGGGTTAAGGGTAAAACCGAAAACGACTTAATGAAGCTTCCTTTTAAGCAGGTATATGCTTTCAGGCCCGCCTATATACATCCTACACCAGGTTTGAAAAGAACACTTTCGGCCTATAAATATATTATGTGGCTTTATCCTATTGGTAAGGTGCTTTTCCCAGGTTCGGTTTCAACACTGGCGGAGATTGGTCAAGCCATGATACATACCGTTACACAGGGCTACGAAAAGAAAGTGCTTGAAGTAAAAGATATTGTAACCGTTGCCCATAGGAATTAATCGGTTTTTACATGCAAGAGGTGGTTTACGCCTAAAATTTGAAAGCTTTTGGACGTAACATTATTTCGACATGAACCATCCTAAGTATATTCTTGCCAGGTATTCCATTTGCATTATCATTTGGTTATTGGATATGTAAGAAATTCTGAAAGTCAGCTTGACCACTGACGCCAGTCATTTTACTTTTGTTCCCGGTAACTCAATTTTGCCACTTAATAAATTAATACTTATGAAAACGCTACTAACATTTTTTATAGCCCTTGTTTTATTGGCTGCTACATATAAAGTATCAGCGCAGTGCGATGCCACTTTCAGGGCAGACTCAACTAATTTGGGTTATTTTAATTTTACTCCCTCAGGTTACGGAAATTTCCATTGGGACTTTGGTGACGGAGATACTTCTGACCTTCGCGAACCACAGCATAGCTTTCCGGCGGTTGGCACTTATAATGTGTGTCTTACGGTTACCGATAGCGCCGGAACTTGCACCAACACCAGTTGCCAAAACGTTTACGTGGCACCTTGCCAGGTTACGGCCAATATTGTAACGGCATCGTACACGTATTCTATTAGCGAGTTTTCAGTAGCCTTTACAAATACTTCAAGTAGCCCTTATACGCCGCTTACTTATAGCTGGGTTACGTTTGCCGGTTCACCACTTACATCAACGGTTGCTAACCCTGTAATTACTTTTCCGGCCGGTAGCCAATATGTTTGGTTAACAGCTACTGATGCTGAGGGCTGCTCGGGCGAAACTGCCGGTTATGTACAAGTAAACGGTAACCTGCCATGTAACGCACGCTATTCGGTTACGCCGGTTAGCTTAGGTGTTTATAGTTTTGAAGACTCGTTTGCCTTATCGGGATATACCTACATCTGGAGTTTTGGCGACGGAACACCAACCTCAACAGCTTTTAATCCAAGCCATACTTATGCCACTAATGGTACTTACACTGTTTGTTTAATTGCCTCTAACGGTACTGCAGGTTGTTCAGATACGTTTTGTTCGCCATTGCAAGTGCAGGCATGTGGAACTTACGCTTCGTTTACCGATGTTATTTCGGGCATTGGTGGTAATGTTATAAGCTTTACTTCAACCTCAACCACTTTAAATGCGCCATTAACTTATGCATGGAGTTTTAGTGGGGGTGGTTCATCGTCAACTTCAACACAGATAAACCCTGTAATTACACTTAGCGGAAGTGGCACCGAAACCGTGTCGTTAACTGTTACTGATGCAAACGGTTGTTCGGCTTCAGTAAGTTCCAACATTACTTATGGTGTGCAATCGCCCGGTACTATTGAAGGAAACATTAATGTTGCTACCTGCCCTGTAACAGTTTACCTGATACTTGAAGATACCATCGGACATCTTACCTTAATGGATTCAGTGCAGTTTGTTGATACCATGGGTGCTTGTATAGATTCTTTCTACGTTTTTAGGGTTAGTGTATCAGGTACTTATTTTGTAAAAGCGGCCCTTGGTGCCGGTAACCCTAATTACGCGGGTTATCTGCCTACTTATTTCCGCGATACGCTGAGCTGGGTAAATGCAACGCCTATTTATGTAACTGCAAGTAGTTTTAGTTATGCCCCTATTAATTTGATACAGGGTGTTAACACCGGTGGCCCCGGATTTATTGGCGGCTGGGTTAGCCAGGGTGCCGGACTGGTGGCACATGGGCAGGGTAACGTGAACGAAAAAGGTTTAGGCGACCCGCTTGCCGGCGTGCAGATTGATTTAACTACGCTTTCGGGCCAGGCTGTAGCCTATACGTTTACTGATGCCAATGGCGAGTACCGGTTCTACAATCTTGCTTACGGTACCTACAAATTGTTTGCCGATGAATTGAATAAAGTGCCTTCGCCAATTACGGTAACTATATCTGCTCAGCAGCCCGGCGATACAACGGTAGATATCAGCATTAACAGCCATAATGCAACGGCAACCGATATTGTCGATTTGAAGAATGTGAGCATTAGCAGAGTTTATCCCGACCCGGTAATTTCTGACTTTAACTTAGACATTAACTGCCGTACCGAAACTAATGCCGTTATTAAGCTGATTGATTTACTGGGCCGCACTCAATTATTAAAGCAGGTTAAACTGTTTAGTGGCGCAAATCATATAGAAATAAACATGGATGGAATTGCTAATGGCGGTTACCAGCTTTTACTACAAACCGGTAATCAAAATGTGGCTTATAAACTGATAAAAATTAAGTAGAGTTTGCGTGTTGCACCGCATTTAGCAAAGGGCCGTTTCACCTTGAAACGGCCCTTGTTATTTGCACAAAAAAAGCCCAAACGTTGCACGGTTTGGGCTTGTACCTGATGGGGGATCAGGTACCGGGGGGAATTGACATACTTTATTTCCTTTTGCTTCTCACAGGGTGTCCATATCTATCAAGTTCATCTCTATCCTTTCTTAATACCAACTGGTAAAACAGCAACGCAGTGCCAATAATTACCATTATAAGTAATATGTCCATCGGGGGATGTTTTATGTACTTACTAATACCTGTTAGCGCTTTTTGTTTTACCAAACCCCCAACCTGCTATTCGGCCCACCTATCAATCGGGAAGAACGCGTGGGGAGGGGATTTCGTAAAACAGCCCCCCTCGGTTAAAAGGGGGACTGAAAACCGTTGGGAGAGTGTCAGCAAAACCCAGCGGAAAAACTTATGGCCATTATGCAACTGTATAACATGTTTGTTCTTGTTACTGCTATTGGCAGGTTTACCATACCCACCGAAGACTGATAAAGGCCTTGTTCAATGTCGTTATATTTAATTCCTGTTTTCAAAGTTGTTGTGTTATTGCGTTGTTATTTGTTTTTGATTCAGCACCTATTTCTATTTCATCCCTTAGCTGTTCGCTTTCCATTGCACTCCATATTTTCCATACCAGCGTAGCCATTGCTACCAGTAAAATAATAAGGAGTTCTTGTGGATAGCTCACATCTTTTATTTTCAAAACAAATGTGCGCGCATTTTGGGAAACAAAATCAACGGTTTACCGCCCCGTATAGCTTATTTACCCGTTGGCAGGTTTTCGAGGATAATTGACAATTGGCAGTTTGCGGTTTACGCTTTTAAATACTGCAAAAACTCGTCCTTATGGCTGCGGCTAACTGTTATTTCGGTGCCGTCTTCCATTACGGCGTAACCGCCATCGCTGCGCACGTAGCGCTCAACTTTTTGCAGGTTAATAAGGTACGAACTATGTATGCGCATAAACTGCGTTGCGGGTAGGGTTTCTTCAAAATCTTTTAGTGGTTTCGATACCAATAAATCCTTCTTGCCTTTGCGTTTTATCAGGGTATAATTTCTATCCGCTTTCAGGTAATCAACATCTGCCAGCATTACTATTTCAACGCCTTCCTGGGTGGAAACTGCAATTTTGTTGGCTGCGGGCGTGGCTAAAAACTCTAGGTTTTTTGCCAACTGCTGCAGCACATCGTTATCGGGTTTAGCAGTTTTTATTTTCTTATATTTATCAACCGCCTGTTTCAATTCGGTTATATCAACCGGCTTTAGCAGGTAGTCCAGCGCGCTGAATTTAATAGCGCGTAAAGCATGCCCGTTATGCGCTGTAACAAAAATAACACTCCCGTTAAAGCGCTTCAGTTTTTCAAGCAATTCAAAGCCACTTATTTCGGGCATTTGCACATCTAAAAAAAGTAGTTCAGGCCCCAGTTTTTCAATTTCGCCAAGGGCTGTTTTGGGGCAAGTATATGCGCCCATTACATTTATATCAGGACAATGCCTTTTAACCAGCAACTGCAGTGTTTTTAGAGTATCCGGTTCATCATCTACTAACACGGCATTGATGGTACTCATAGTAGGTAGAGGTTTTTATATAATAGTAAATATGCGTTTTAAATCAATAGGAAGCAAGCGGAAGAATTACAATAACTTCTGTGCCAATTGGTTCGCCTTGCTTATTTGTTTTGTCTTTAATAACAAAAAAGCGCTCTTTCATTTTGTCTTTCCACGCCAGCGTCAGCGTTTCGCGGATGATGGAAGTGGCGTGCGACCTATGCCCCGCAGCCCTTGTAAGTGTGCTGCCTTTTCTACCAACACCATTATCGCTTACCTTTATTTTTAGCACTTTGCCCACTTTGCTAATAACCACCAGCAATTTACCCGGCCCATCCTGCTTATGAAACAAGCCATGCACAATGGCGTTTTCAATAACCGGTTGTAAAATCATGCCGGGTATAAAAATGCTTTCAGGCCTTAGGTTTTTAGCAACGTTTATGGCGTAGCTAAAACGGTTAGCCTGCCTCGTCTGCTCAATTTGAATATACAGGTGCAGCAACTCAATATTATCGCTCAGTTTAACCTGCGGTGTGCGGGTGGTATCTAATATAAGGCGCAGCAAACGGCTAAAGCGCACTATGTACTCATCAGCTTTATCAATATTGCCCTCCAGCAATTCTTTACGGGTGCTGCTTAGGGCATTAAAAATAAAATGCGGGTCCATTTGCGCACGCAGGGCTTTTAGCTCGCTTTCGGTTTGCAATGCTTTAGCCTTTATAAGCTCTTCCTCTTTTTTAGCCACCTCGTATTTGGTTTGCATCTCGTTAATACGGTTGGCTATTTGCGTACTGGCTATCGCATCTTTTACCTTGTTATAATGCTTATAGTAATACAAGGCTTTTTTAGGGTCCTTCATGGTCTCATTCAACTTTGCAAGTATCAGGCATATCTGCACTTCCCGGATTTTGGTCCCTGTTTTTCTGGATAGTGTTAAAGCGCTTTGAAGGTAAGTTTCAGCTTCGGAATAATTTTTCAATTGAATATAGACTTCTCCAATACCAATTGCAGCAATACATTGTTTGTTATGCTCCTGCTCGTCAGTTGCAAATTGTAGGCATGTTTTAAATGCAAGCAAAGCTTCTTGAGGCTTTCCAAGGGCCTTAAAAGCATCTCCCATATTAACACTTGCATTCCAAACCCCGCGCGTATAATGAATGGCTTTACTGGCCGCAAGGCTTTTTTTGTAATAGGCTAGGGCTTGATTATATTTTTTTAGCTCATGCAGTACTACCCCAATATTAATGTCCAAATCCAGCAGCCTTACCGGGTTATCGCTTGTTGCAAACAATTCGCGGGCCCGGGTGTAAAAGTTTAACGCATGCCGGTTATCACCACGAGATTGATGCACTATCCCCATATTTTGGTACGCCTCACCCGTCCTTACCTCATCACCCAACTTTTCCGAAATTTTTAATGATTTATAAAAAATCTCAATGGCTTTTTTGTGTTCCGCAAGCTTTTCATAAACATTACCTAAATTTTGATAGGTGCCGGTAAGGCTTTTATATTCCTTTAGTTCGAGTTTTAAATTGGCAGCCTGTGTTAATAATGGAATTGCCTCTTTAAACCGGTCGGTTTCCAAATAAACCAGGCCCATGTTATTTAGGGATTTGGCCTCGCCTAACTTATCGTTGCATATTTGCCAAAATTCAAGGGCACGACTATACCATGCTAAGGCTTCGGTAAACTGGCGCAGCTCATCGTATGCCCTGCCGACAGCGTGAAAAACTTCCGCTTTCAGTGCGTTATCCTCAATGCTTTGCACTTTTTGTGCTAACCCAACTGCGGTTTCTATTGCCAGTTGTGGTTGACTGTTTATCAGGCCCCGCAACTCAGCTAATTCTTCGCCGATTGTTTTGTTGATATATTTTTTTGACAAAATATTTTGAATAGATTAAATGCAATTATATATTAGCCAAAAATAACAAAGCCATGAGAAAAACCACCATTTCCCCCAAATTGCTGCTAAGTTTAGCAGTTGTTTTATTAGTAACCCTTTTCTTTTCATCATGCGATTCGTGTAATCA
>CAIOTH010000120.1 GCA_903861145.1 uncultured Bacteroidota bacterium
AAAGCACCTCCAAACACTAATTTATCACTGTTTAATTCGGGGTAGCCCCCTGCTTTTCACTTTTTCATCCAATTTGAACACTTTCATAGGCAATAGTTGTAATGAAAAAATATTTTTTTACTTTTATCGGACAATATAGATATTCAACTATACTTTGACGACATAGCACAGGGGGTTTATTATGTGCGTTTAAGAGCTGATAGCGGTAAACAGGTAATAAGTAAAATAACAATACTGGAGTAAGCCAAATACATTTGCAACAAGCACAAAAAACCGCCGGGAATTTTAGCATTCCAGCGGTTTTTTGTTTGATGGATATTCAGGCTAGCGATAATTTTATAAATTGCTTTAGCAATAAATAATTCAGTTCCCCTCCATGCAGCCTGTTTACAAAACATATTACCGCTTACGTTTTATATGCGTTGTGGCTATATTTTTTTCGTCGCTGGCCGGGTTTGCGCAAAGCAGCTATCATTTTAGCCCGGCTTATGATGAGTATTTGAAGCAAAAGGCGCTTCGCCTTTACCCCGCGGAGCAATGGGATAGTTTGCGTTGTGCATGGTACGGACAATGTGTTGACCGCCATGCCGCATTTGCACCAAGCACATCGGTTTGCCCGTTGGTGAAACATTTTTTTGGCTGGCATATTATAGGCAACAATACCGTTGCTGCAAATTACATTTGGGGTTCGCTATCCGACCTCTCCTATTTTTCGTATGAAGTAGCCTCCGCCACTGGTTATGCTCAAAACCCCTCTCAAATTTCGGGAATGGCTACTGACCCCGTGGTTATTACAGCCCATAATAACAACGTAAAGGTAAACCTGGGGGTAACGCTTTTTAATAACACCAACGAGTTTTCTACTTTTTTCGCCAGCCCAACAGCGCAATCAACCCTTATAACCAACGTGGTTAATGCTGTGGTAGCAGGTGGTGGAAACGGCGTAAATATTGATTTTGAAGGTTCAGGGTTGGGTTCCACCTATCTTACACCTTTCGCGGCGTTTATGAATAACCTGGCAACTCAACTGCATAACACCATACCCGGTTCGCAATTAAGCGTTGATTTGGGCGGCATACAACCATCGGGCTTGTTAGTGGCCATGGATACCACCTGCGACCTGGTGATGATTATGGGCTACGATTATTTTTATAATGGATCAACTACCGCCGGACCGGTTGGCAACCTATATTCGTTTATTGGTGTAGATGAAAATGTATCGGGCGATATAAACAGCTACCTGCAATACATAACGCCATCGAAATTGGTTTTGGGCATGCCTTACTACGGGCGTACATGGGAGACTGATGTTAACACCTGCACTGTACCAACTTCGGCAACGGCCAGCGGCACTACATTTACCTATGCACTTTGCCGCACCAATGCTAACGGGTATTTTAGTAGCCCACACCGCGATGTAAACACATTTAACCCTTACTACTGCTACAACAACGGTGTTTACAAGCAGGCGTTTAATGATGATGTTTACAGTTATCAAAAACGATACGATATTATTAACCAGCGCGGCCTTGACGGCGCAGCAGTTTGGGAATTGGGTTATGATAATGGTTACCCCGAATTGTGGGCACTTGTTAATGCCAACCTTTCAACCTGCCCCACAATTCCGTGCACCGATACGATTTATGATATGGGTGGCCCCAATGGAAGTTACCATAACAACGAAAACTATACTTTCAGCATTGCGCCGCCCAATGCGGCTACTGTTTCTCTGCGGTTTACATCATTTGATGTAGAAGCCGGTTATGATTATTTAAAAGTTTATGACGGGCCATCGGTTAACTCGCCTTTGCTTGCAAATTTGAGCGGCACTACATTACCATCAACCATAACCTCCACCGCTGGGGTTATTACACTGCAGTTTCATTCGGATGGAGCAACGGTGGGCACAGGATATACAGCGATATATACCTGCAACCAAAGCGTAGTGCCGACTTGCACCACACCCGTAGTCCCTTCGCCTACCTTCGGGGATGTCAGTTGTCCCGGTACAGCAATTAACACGCCTACCGTAACCGTTGGATGGAGTGCATCGGGTAATGCATCGTACAATTTTTTATTGAGCCAGTATCCTTATGGGCCAGGCAATCAGTTGGGGGACCAATATTGTGTAACAGATACATCGCTGATAATTGACAGCCCTACATTAATGCCGGGTAAGCTATACCGGTATGTGGTGGCAGCCACAACCGATTGCGATACCTGCAATAGCGCTAATAGTGCCATCCGGTATTTTCAGATTGCGCCTTCCGTTTCACCCGTGGGCACCATCAATACGTGCGGTGCAAATGTTTTGCTTAGCTCGCCCATCCTTACTGTTGCATCTCCTGGCGCAGTAGCTTACCAGTGGTATAAGGACGGAATAGCCGTGGGTGATGATTCATCTACATACCTTGCTACTGCAAGCGGAAGCTACCATGTAAGACTGATTTACCAGGGCAGTACCAATTGCAGCGGGATTGATACCACAGTGCCCAGCATAGATGTCGTAGTTAATATAGCACCGATACCAATGGTGCCGGCGTTAAGCAGTTCATCGCCGGTTTGTGCAGGAAGTGCCTTAGTGATACATGCATCGGAACAAAGTAACGTTAGCTTTTTATGGACCGGGCCTAACGGATTTAACTCGACAGATAGTGTTGTAATTTTTTCTTCAGTACATGCCGGAAACTCGGGCACTTACACCTGCTACGTTACGCAGGGAAATTGCACAAGTAGCGATAGTATATCGGTTGTTGTTAATCCATTACCTAACGCTACACTAAATATTGCCGATACTGTTTGTAATAACATTGCATCGGTTGTATTGGCCAGCGGAGGGCCTTCGGGTGGTAACTATGCCGGCAATTATGTAGACAGCGGCGGTACGTTTAATGTAATAGCGGCAGGAGCCGGATTACATACAATTAACTACAACTACACTGATCAGAATGGGTGCAAAGATTCGGCAATAGGCTTTATTGATGTTAGGGTTTGCACTGATGTTGAACCCATGATAAAGGATAACTCCGTTCAAATATTTCCTAACCCGGGTAATGGTATTGTAACCATTTTAATAAGTAGGGCAGGAAATGCCAGGGGAAGTTTATTTGTTACGAATGGCCTGGGGCAACAAATAATGAATGAGCAATTCAGTATTAACCATTCATACAGTCATACGTATGATTTAAGCACTTTTGCAAATGGCGTTTACCACTTTAAAGTTTTGATAAATGAAAGTGAGCAGATTTTCGAGGTAGTAATAAGCAAGTAGAAAATCAAAAATCCCAAACGGGTATGCGTTTACCTTTAACGTAGTCTTTCATTTTTATCCAAAAGGCGAGTATCATATAAATGATAATGGGTGAGCCAATGGTAAGACAACTGGCGTAAATAAAAAACAAGCGGATATTTTTAACAGGCATTTTTAGCTTGTCGCCAATGCGCTCGCAAACACCAAAGGCCTGCGATTCAATACTAAATTTAAATGCGTCGGGTTGGAACATAAATTGCTTTAGTTACCCGAAGATAATAAAATCAACTTAAAATACTATGGCCTATTGCACATTCCAAACACCTGAATTTATCGCAGTATTCGGTTTTTAACTGCAACAGGGATTGGCTTTCGAAGGCGTTGGCAGGTTTCATATCCAGTTTCTTCCAGCCCTCGATAATTGAATTGCCCTCGGGTTTACAGCTTTCTAACAACTGAAAGGCCCGGTCGCAAAACTCTTCGTTGCATTTATATTTTCCATAGGCAAATAGCACTGGGGCAACAACATTAATTAAAAGAATTTTGCTCATTCCATCACCCAAATGCCGGTCCGATTTTCTGGATGGTTTGTCGAAATTGTAATGCAATTTCCAATATTCCGAAACTTCAACTTCAAAAAAACGGTGAATGCTTTGCACGTTCTTTGCTTCGATAATCTGCGAGAACAATTTTACTTCCTTGCTCATTAATGCCGCCAATTGCGCTAATCTGATAGTAGGGAAATTTGCAGGCCGCAGCCGCAAAAACTTCCACACGTGCTTTTCCATTGGCTGAAGCTGGTGAAGACGCTTTAGGTAGTTATATTCCTTACGCAATTGGTTAGGGTAATCGTCAAGGTACTCGCCATCTAAAAATCCGGCCTGGCCGAAAACAAACGCCTCTGTTTGCAAAGTATCGTGCTGGTGTTTGGCCCAAATTTTTACAGGCAATGACTTTGCAAGCATTTGAAATGCATCCTTATTAATGCTGGCGCCCATGTAACGGGCTATCATTTGGAACATTACATTTTCCCAATCGTTTTCAGAGGCGGCCAGCAGGATATTTACCTGTTCAACTTTGCTTTCGAGACGTTCAATCAGCAAGCGGCTTAAAAAACTTTGAACAACAAACTCATCAGCATTTTTAATGAAACGTGCACAGGGTATCCAATCTTTTCTTTTGTCTAACTCTTCATACCGCGAAAGGAGTTCAGCGGTGATACGCTTTTTTAATTCGAGCGTTGGTATGGCCTCGCCATTTTGCCGAATTGCAGTTGAGCCTTTTTGCTGATAAACCACATGTAGTATTACATTGTTGTAGGCTTTATCGGTTTCGTGTTTATGGGCAAACCAATCGGCAGAATTGATGTGCAATTCAATATTACCAGCCCACAAGGTTTTACCGATTTTTATTTTTCCCTGCTGAAAATCGGCGCCGGCGTGCGTGTTGTGCATGCCCTGAGAAACTATTTCAATAGGTTCGCCTTCGGTAGTGGTTAAATTGACCTGGTCGAACAGCCGGAATTTCCAAATGAAGTGGAGGAGCTTCTCATTCATAAGATAAATATAATAGCGAATATTTATTTACATCATAATAGTGCAATCGGGCAATAAACGTTTCAGGTCTTCTATCCGCGCAGCCGAAACATTGGTTTTGACAATATTGAGCAGCCGTAACAACTGAAGGTTTTTAATGTTATCTGGAATTTGACTTAACACCTTGCAATAGCTGATGTCAATAGCCTTTAAGCTTTTTGAAGTAGTTAAAACCTGAGGCAACGCTAAGAACTGATTATACGAAAGGTCGATTATGGATAATGAGATTAACCGCGACATTTCGGTAGGCAGAGATACAAGACCGTTACGGGCTGCGTTGATGCGGATAAGTTTGGTGAGTGCGCCAATTTCTTTCGGCACTGCTTTTATTGAATTGAAACCAAACTCTAATTCTTCAAGGTTCCTCAAATTGCCAATAGCGGCGGGTAATACGGTTAATCTATTTGCTGTTAAGTTGAGGTATTTGAGTTTCCGCAATTGAAAGAGTCCCTGCGGTAAGGCGGTTAAACGGTTACCCGAAACGTCCAGGTGTTCCAGGTTAACCAGGGTACCAATTTCTTCGGGGAGTTCGGTTAAGCCTTTGCTTACTAAGGTTAGCGTGGTTACCAGGGTAGGGTTTTGCAAAGCGCTCTCCATCGAATTACACTCAACACCAGCAAATGCAAATGATAATTGCAACAACAAAAGCCCAATCAAAACTCCCCTCCTCTTCATGTATGTTATCTTATTTTTTGAAAGGCCTGCTCAATATCTTCTATCAATACTTTTGGGTCTTCGAGCCCAATGTAAAAACGAATCATGTTGTAAGGATAATCGGCTAAATCCAAATCATCCCTATTCATAAAACTGCAAGCAGGCATTATCAGCGACTCGTGGCCGCCCCATGATACTGCCATTAAAAAGCGTTTAAGGCTATTGCAAAATGTCTCGACATGTGCTACATCCGTTGCTTTGATTATGACTGTAAATAAACCACCGCACCAAAGCATTTGCTCTTTTGCCAGCGCATGCTGCGGAAATGAATCGGAGAATGGAAATATGACGCGCTCTACCTGCGGATGTTGCTCAATAAACTTTACAACCGTTGCCGTACTAGCCTGTATGCGCTCTAAACGAATGGGTAAAGTGCGAAGGCTGCGAATAAGCAGCCATGCATCGTTAGGAGAAATGATGCCACCGATATTCAATAGCTCGGAAGCAAATATTTTGGCCACCATTTTTTTGCTGCCCATCAGGTAACCGGCCACTACATCGCTATGCCCGCCAAAATATTTGGTAGCGGAGTGAACTTCAATATCTATGCCCATGTCGATACAGCGTTGGCCCAAAGAAGTGCAGTAGCTGTTATCAATTATAGTAACGATGTTCTTCTCCTTCGCCAGCTTTACAACGGCTTTAATATCCTGCAAATCGAAGGTGAAGCTGTTGGGACTTTCGAGAAAAATGACTCTGGTACTGGGTTGAATGGCGGCAATAAAGTTTTCAATTTTGGTTCCGTCAATCATAGTTGCGGTTACGCCGTAACGGGATAGAAATTTATTTAGGAGCTTATCCGTCCAGCCGTAAGGCTTTTTAACGCAAACTACGTGGTCGCCGGCGTGAACGTTGGCCATAACGGCGGCGCTGATAGCGGCTACCCCGCTTGAAAAAACGAGCGCGTCTTCGGCGCCGGCAAGGGCTGCTATTTTTTTGCGGAGTATTTCGACCGTGGGGTTATTTCCGCGCGTGTATACATGTATATCTCTCTCGTTTGGAAATGCGTTGCGCAGGCTTTCGACATCTTTAAAATAAAAATTACTGGTTTGAATGATGGGGGGCGAAACCGCATCGAAATATTGGTCGCGCTCTTCGCCTAAGTGGTTGAGGATGTATGAAAGGTCCATTCTCAAAAATAAGAGAAAATAATTGCATCACCCATCTGTCCTCCGGACATCTTCCCTCTCCGTTTTCAACGCAAAATAGAGAGGGAAGCACCGGCAACCTTAATTGGTCTGGAGCATATTAATATGGGCTATGCTCTTCGTTTACCTTCGTCTTTTTAGGTTCAAAATCGCCTGCTTGTATGTAGCTTACTTTTTCGGGTTTTATCCATTTGCGCACTACGGCATTTACATCTTCTAGCTTAGCGGTGGTAATTTTATCATCAACGGTTTTGCTAAACTGCATGGTGCGGCCAATAAATAAGTTTTCCTGCAGACGGTTGGCTAAGGCCTGGTCGTTGGCGCGGCCTAGCTTCCGATCCTGCAAATAGCCATCGCGGGCGTCTTTCAATTCATCAGGGGTAAAGCCCTTATCTACCACGCGCGTAAGCTCTTCCTTAAAAGCAGTTATCAGTTTATCGGCGTTGGCCGGGTTGTAAATAGCGTACGAGTTAAAACTGGCCGCTTTATCCTGGTTATCGGCCGCTACCCATGATGCCACGCCATAGCTTATCCCATCTTTTTGCCTGATGCGCTCGGCCAGCCGCGAGTTTAAAAAGCCGCCGCCCAGCATAAAGTTGCTCAACATCAGCGCAGGATAATCTGGGTTGTCGTCGCGCATTTCAATATTGTATCCGGCCATCAGGTTGGCATTGGTTTTTTCAGGCGTATTTATTTTTTCAGACTTTGCAGGCACATCAACAAATACCGAAACCGCCCGTTCGTATTTAACCGGTGATGCCCAGTTTTGCAACATGGTGGTTAATTGTTTGGTTACAGCAGCTTCGTCAAAATCGCCAACCAGTGCTACAGTTGCGTTGCTGCCGTTATAGTAATCGGCATAAAACTTTTTAATGTCATCCAGTTTAACGTTTTTAACGGCGGTGACTTGTTCATCAAATGTCATTGCATACCTAAAATCATCAACGGCGTAAGGATGAAGAAGCCGATCGTAATGCTGGTAAGAAATGCTTTGCGGATCAGATTTTTGCTGGTCAATCTGGTCGAGCGATTGTTGAACAACTTTATCAAACTCGCTTACAGGGAAATTAGGATGGCGCAATACATCTTCAATTACCTTCATAACATCGGGCAGGTTTTTGCGTTCGGTTTGCACCTGCACTATTACATTTTGGCCTGTGCTATACACATTGACCTGCGCCTTTAGCTTATCCAGCTCATCGCTAATTTGTGCGGCCGTGCGCGATGAAGTGCCCTTCATCATCATATTACCGGTTAACTCAGAAACTTTTGATTTGTTGCTTAATGATTGTTTTGAACCAATGCGTAAAGTAAGGTTGAGCGTTACTGCGCCGCCACGGGTGGTTTTGCTTAAAAGCGCATATTTAGCGCCACCGGGTATGGTGCCCGTTTTAGTGCGGCTATCAATATTTTCAGGTGATGGATCAAATTTTTCGGCTTCCTCTAATTTTTTCTGGCCCTTGTAGTTTTCCAAAAGCTTTGCCAGGTCGGGACGGCCGGGCATGGCGGCGTTATCAGGTTTTGTTTCGGGTATAAATACACCCACCGTGCGATTGCTGGGCTTCATGTAATCTTTAATAACGCGGTTTACATCTTCAGCGGTAACCTTTTCAACACGGTCGCGGTATAGAAACGCTAAGCGCCAGTCGCCCTGTGCAATAAATTCGCTTAATGCAAGGCCCACATCTTCGGTGCTATTGTAAGCAAGCTCAAAATCCTTTAAGCGCTTGTTGCGGGCGCGGTCAACCTCAGTAGCGGTAACCGGTTTATATTTTAAGCTATCGAGCAACGACAGAAAAGTATGGCGCGCATCATCTAAAGATTTTTCTTTCAACACATCGGCCGAAAAATAAATAAAGCCGGGGTCGTACAAAGCAAATGCATTGCCCGATAGCGAATTTGCCTTTTTGGTTTCGACCAATGCCTTATACAACCTGCCCGAAGGTTCGTTAGTTAGCACCTCTGCCAGCAAATCGAGGGGTACAAAATCGGCATGCGAGCCGGCGCAGATGTGATAACCACAGCCTACAGTTTGCACATCGCCGGTGCGGCGTAGCTCGGCAACGCGCTCGCCATCCTGTGCGGGTTCAACGGTATATGCTTGCTGCAAAACGCGGGATGGTTTGGGCAGCTTGCCAAAATATTGGTTTATAAGCGCCAGGGTTTTTTCTTCATCCATATTACCCGCTACTAACAGCACGGCGTTATCGGGTTGGTAGTATTTTTTGTAAAATACCTGCAGGTTTTCGGCGGGCACCTTTTCAATATCTTCTTTTGAACCAATAGTACTTTTACCATAGTTATGCCACAAATATGCGGTGCTCATAACCCTTTCCTGCAAAATGCTTGAGGGGTAGTTTTCGCCCATTTCAAATTCGTTACGCACAACGCTAAACTCGCTCTGCAAATCTTTTTGTGCTATAAACGAATTAAGCATGCGGTCACTTTCCATGTCCAGTGCCCATTTAAGGTTTTCATCGGTAGCCATAAACGACTCGAAATAGTTGGTGCGGTCGTACCAGGTGCTGGCATTGGTGTTGGCACCGTGCGCCGTCATCTCCTGCGGAACGTTAGGATGTTTTTTTGAGCCTTTAAACTGCATATGCTCGAGCAAGTGCGCCATGCCGGTTTCGCCGTAGCCCTCAAGCCGTGAGCCTACCAGGTAGGTAATGTTTACCGTTATTTTAGGTTTAGACTGGTCGGGGAAAAGAAGTACCGATAGTCCATTAGCCAGTTTGTATTCTGTAATACCCTCAACCGTTGTTATTTTAACAGGTGCAGGTGGAGCATCGGTTGCCGATTGCGCATTTGATTGTAAGCAAGCCATAACCAGGGTTGCGAAAAACAATTTATGAAAGTTTTGCATAGCCGTTATTTTAGTATGATAAGATTAAAACTACCTTTTTAAATTAAACAACTAAAAATAAATATACAATTAGTTAACTCTTAACCTATCGTTAACCTCGATCCAACTCTTTAGACAAAAATAAAAAAGGGCAAAACGCTTGTGCATTTTGCCCTTTCGAAAATATTTCTGGGTAATTTATTTAGGCTTAGCCGGCGAAGTTGCCGCAGGTTTGTTTGCAGTGGCAGCCGGTGTTTTAGCTCCTGATGCGTTCTTTTTGTCTAAAGTCTCAAGGTTTCCTTTGGCTGCTACGAAATCAGGGAAAAGGGAAATGGCTTTGTTGAAGTTTTCTTTAGCCGCATCTGGTTGGTTAACTTCAAGTGCGCAAATACCTTTAACGTTGTATGCAGCAGCTTTCATAGGCACATCCTGCGAGCCTTGCTGACCGCGGATATTAACCTTTTGCTTGTCGGCATCGGGATTGGCCAATATCTGGTCAATCGAGGCAATACACTCGCCAAATCTCTTTAACTGGTACTGAAGAATCGCCATTTCGTACAAGTAATAAACTGATTTGCCATTGGCATAAAGCTTCTCGTAGTTAGATAAGCTTTCTTTAATCATGCCCAGGTTTTGCTGCGATACAGCTACCATTTCGAGCATGTCGTTTCTTTTAGGGTCGGCAGTAACAATACCATTAGCTACGAAGTAAGCCTGTGCATACTTCTCGCTTGTAAAGTATATAATGGCCAACGAGTCGTTAAGGTCGGTTCTTTCAGGTTTTATAGCCTGCATGTTATAAAGAGCGATGGTTGCCGTTTGCAAATCGTAGTTTTTTAACGCCGATTTGTATACGCGCATTTGAACATCGAAAGGGTCTGTACCTTGAGCTGATAATGAGGTTACACTCATTATTAGAGCGATAAACGCTGCAAAAGTAATTTTAGTCATTTTGGGTTGTTTTTAAGAAAGGGCAAATGTATAATAATTCTATTCTTTTGAAAATGAAGGAAGAAATTTAGCCATTTCGGCTACCGTGCTGAGGGCACTGGCGCGTGCGGCAGCAGCAAAGTCTTCGCCCTTAGAGGCATATATAATATTGCGGGCCGAGTTAATAATGAGGCCACAAAACGGGCTTAGCCCGTTTTGGCATATTTTCTCCATATCGCCGCCTTGCGCACCTACGCCTGGTACCAGGTAAAAATAGTCGGGCGCAAGTTGGCGGATGTGTTTAAACTCTTCGGGGTGGGTGGCTCCTACCACAAACATTAGCTGGTCGGGGCTGGCCCATTGTTGGGCTTTGGTTATTACGTGTTCGTATAGTTTGCCATTGCCGGTTTCGAGAAACTGAAAGTCGGCGCTGCCTTTGTTTGAGGTAAGGCCCAACAGAATAACCCATTTGTCTTTATACTCCAGGAAAGGCTTAACCGAATCTTCGCCCATATATGGGGCCACCGTTACCGAGTCGAAATCCATTTGTTCGAAAAAGGCTTTGGCGTACATTTTTGAGGTGTTCCCAATATCGCCGCGCTTTGCATCGGCAATGGTAAATACTTCGCCGTTAAATTTGGCGAGGTATTTCATGGTTTTCTCTAAGCTCTCCCAGCCTTTAAGCCCCATGCTTTCGTAAAAAGCCAGGTTGGGTTTGTAGCCCATGGCAATATCAACGGTAGCATCAATTATTGCCTTGTTGAATTCGAAAACCGGGTCGGGATACTTTAAAAGATGTTGGGGAATTAGTGTAATGTCGGTATCGAGGCCGACGCAGAGGAAAGACCTCTTTTTTAGAATAAGCTTATGCAGTTCCTGTTTGTTCATCAATATATTGAGTAAGGTTAACAGCTACTACCGATTTAATTTCGGGTACGGCACGGCGAACGGCTTCTTCAATACCCGCTTTCATAGTCATAAAGCTTTGGGGGCAGGTGCTGCATGCGCCTACCAGTTTAAGCCTAACAATCATGTCGTCGGTTATTTCAACTATCTCCACATTGCCCCCATCATCGTTCAGGTAAGGACGCATCGTGTCGAGCGATTTCTCAACTCTTTCCAGTAATTCTTTCGATGCGGTGTCTATCATGATAATACAGTATCGGCTGCCTTGGGCCCAAAGTTAGCATTTTTAATAGCAACCTGTTGGGCAACGTTGGTAGCCAGTTCATCGAAGGCTGCGGCAACCACAGGATTTTCGCGGCCATACAAGCTGGCCGGTTTGCCTGAATCACCTCCTTCGCGGATGCCTTGCACCAAAGGTATTTGGCCTAAAAATGGTACTTCGTATTCTTCTGCCAGTTTTTTGCCTCCGTCTTTTCCGAAAATATAATACTTGTTATTCGGAAGCTCTTCAGGCGTAAAGTAGGCCATGTTTTCTATTATGCCGATAATAGGCACATTGATGTTATCGCCACGGAACATTGAAAGTGCTTTGCGGGCGTCAGCCAGCGCAGCCTCTTGTGGTGTTGTAACAATTACTGCACCTGTAAGGTTAAGTGTTTGGGCCACTGTAATGTGCACGTCGCCGGTGCCGGGAGGCATATCAACTACCAGGTAATCTAACTTGCCCCAAATACAATCGGTAACAAACTGGCGCAGGGCCGAGGTTACCATAGGGCCGCGCCAAACAACAGCCTGGCGTTCATCAACCAATAAACCTATGCTCAACACCTTTATGCCTTCTACTTCCACAGGAAGAATAAAATGCTTTTCCTTTATCAAGCGGAGTTCGGGGCGTTTGCCTCTTATGCCCAGCATAAGTGGAATAGAGGGGCCGTAAATATCGGCATCAATTAAACCTACGCTTGCACCCTGCTTTGCTAAACTAACTGCCAGGTTAACGGCCACGGTAGACTTGCCTACACCACCCTTACCCGAAGCCACGCAAATAATATTTTTTACACTGGGCAGCACGTTTACGCCTGTATTGCGTAGCGAAGTAACGTTGGCATCCATTACCACATTTACTTCAACCTCTTTATTTAAATACTGATGGATGGCATCAATGCAATCTTTCTTTATTTTTTCCTTTAGCGGACAAGCGGGCGTGGTAAGGGTTACTATAAAGCTTACCTTATTACCATCTACCGTTACTCCGCTAATCATATTAAGGGTAACAAGGTCTTTTTTAATATCGGGATCATCAACATGCCGTAGGGCATTTATTACGTCTTCGGTGCTAAAACTCATGTGAGGCTTTAATTTTCAGTTTTTTATAACAACGCGAAGGTCGTGGTTGTTTTGCAGAATGACAAATATGAATGCAATGGAACGCTGATTTATTATGATAGTTATGATTTAAATGAACCCGCAATATTAATTTTGCCCCAATCTATTGGTTTTATGGGATACCTAAAAAGAGCTACATCGGCTGATGCCGATTTTCAAAGCCTGGTTAAGTTGCTTGATGCAGATTTAGCCATACGGGACGGGGCCGAGCATAGTTTTTATGCCCAATACAATGGCATTGCACATTTGCAAAACGTGGTAGTTTATTATGTGGCTAATATACCGGTTGGTTGTGGGGCCTTTAAGCCTTACGATGAGACACGTGTAGAAATAAAGCGCATGTATGTGCTGCCCGAATACAGAGGTAAAAGAATTGCGCAAATTGTATTGGAGGAATTGGAGAAATGGGCAACAGAACTTAATTACAATGCCTGCCTATTAGAAACCGGGAAGAAGCAACCGGAGGCTATCAGGTTATATGAAAAATCGGGCTATGCGCTAATGCCTAATTACGGTCAATATGAAAACGTGGAGAATAGTGTTTGTATGAGGAAAACAATTTGAGTAATAGCGGACAGAGAAAAGTTATCCGCACCCCATATAAGTTGCGCCTGTTATGTGTATTTTTGTAATTGAGCCGCTGAACCCAAAAGAGAAAAACTACGATTTCGAGGTATCTATATTACGATAAATAAAAATGTAAATAGAAAAGCTCCAATGGTTTTATTATCAATAAGTTAAGGAAATTGTATTTTGAAAAAGTACACAAAAGTACACCGAATTTATTTTTCAAAAATGGTTATTTGCCTGAACGATGATTTAAGGATTTTAGGATTGCCTTGATACAGTGAGATAGATGTCAGACACTTTCTCAAGGCTAAAGGCCTTAGCCTAAGCGCCAGACATCTATGGTGGAAAACTATAATTGACAGAGAACAGTGTTAAATTTATATTGTGTCGGTCAGCAAAGCTTAATACATGCCATACATTCCATTACATATATCAGCCTTGTTTATTGCCTTAGTATTTGGTATCGCATTTTTGATAATAATTGCGGTGCAGGTTTGCGGGCGCAGGCTTGACCTCCCTTTTGAAGAACAGCGCAATAATATATGGGCCACTATAAGTGTTTTGCTGGTGTGGTTAATGTTTACGCTTATAATTGGTGTATCAGGTTATTTAAGCGATTTTACCAGTCTTCCGCCTAAAATACTATTGGTTATTGTTCCGCCCTTTTTGTTTTTGCTGCTGATTTTAACCTCGAAACAGTTTCATGAATTATGCGCACCGCTCGATAACTTCTGGTTCATTTATCCACAGTCTTTTAGAATACTAATGGAGTTTATTTTGTGGCTGTTATACCGGTACCACATTATACCCATACAAATGACTTTTGAAGGGCGCAATTTTGATATCATCATTGGCCTTACCGCACCTATTGTGGCGTATTATTGCTTTAACCGAAAAATATGGTCGCCTAAAATAGCGGTGGCGTGGAACTTTATAGGCATAGCACTATTAGTTAATATTATGGTTATTGCTTTTCTTTCGATGCCCTATCCCTTGCGGCATTTTATGAATGAACCGGCAAATACAATTGCTTTTCACTTTCCGTTTGTGTGGTTGCCATCGCTAGTTGTACCCTTTGCGTTTTTATTGCATGCAGTTTCAATCAGAAGGTTGTTAGCTGGTAGTAAAGGTTGAGGGATTATAGTTTGAATACCCAAGGCAAAAGAAGATCGAAAATCTATTTCGCAGTAACGGGCTTGTTAAGGTCGGGCGATTCCACGTAGAAAAGGATGTAATCAATCTTCTCGTCGGTAAGGTAGCCCCCAAACACATTCATTTCGGCAGGTCGTGAGTTATGCATATCTATCCCGTATTTGTAACCGGCATTAACTACATCGTGCCAGTTTTTAATCCAAACGCGCATCCATTGTTCGCCGGTTTTCCCCTGGTAACTGCCTGCAGCGCGCCAACGGGCGGTGACACCTACAAGTGGCGGGCCAACGCCATCGGACTTAGGATTATGGCATGAAGCGCAATTGGCCTTAAAAAGGTCTTTACCGGCAAGCCATTTCTCTTTATCGGGATTAGGTTTAGGCGCAGGGGCATTTTTATCGGAAACCGCAGTATTAGCGGTTATTTTAGGGGTTGAAGAAAAGTCGATGTTAAGCGCAAAAATAATAGCTACACCAATCATTACCAGGATCAACAAGAACTCAACATACCACTTTTTTGAAATCACGGCGCAAATGTATGCTATGTGCTTACCAAATGCAAGGTTTATTTTAAAACGGCAGCCAACTGTCTGAATCAGGATTAAAAAACAGATTTTAGGATTGAATACAGATTAATGCAAGCAGCCAAACTCACCCCGGTCTTGGACCACCCCTCTCTATGAAAAATAGAGTGGGGAATACAAAAGGCAAGTACCCCAACCACCTCATTTGCCGGAAAAAACAGGAAATGTTAAAGAGACTGCATATAACATTAACGGTAACTTAACCTTGAAAACCGTATCTTTGCCGGGCAAAATTAGCTATGTCAACCCAAATTAAATTCATTAATAAAGAGCGCACCGATTTTTACAGAACAGTATCGGCACGCGTGGATGAATATTTTGAAAAAAATGGCATTTCGAAGAACGGCGACTGGCGCATGGTTATAAAAACGCTGGTGATGTTTAGCCTGTATTTTGTTCCTTATTTCGTGATTTTAACAGGATTGCTATCATTAACCGGTATGTGGATAGGCACGGCGATTATGGGACTCGGACTCGCCGGCATTGGAATGAGCATAATGCACGATGCCAACCACGGAGCTTACTCGGAAAAAAGGTGGGTTAACCGGTTAATGGGATATTCGCTAGACCTTGTTGGGGGCAACTCGTTTAACTGGAAGATACAGCATAACGTGCAACACCACACATTTACCAATATTTACGGGCATGACCTGGATATTCGGGACCGCATGAATTTGCGCTTTACACCTGCAGTGAAGAAAAATTTTATGCACCGTTTCCAGGTGGTGTATGCTTTTATTCTTTACTCCCTGCAAACCTTTTTTTGGGTGATGGTTAAAGATTTTATACAGGTTTTTGAATTTGCCAAAGATGATGCCGATAAATTGAGTAAAAGTGAGCGCACAACTCGGCTTTTGGGCATTATTGGGGCCAAGGCGCTGTATGTTACCTATGTGCTGGTAATACCTGCGCTGGTGCTTCATTTAAGCTGGTGGCAATTGCTAATTGGCTTTATGACGATGCACGCTGTAGCCGGGCTGGTGCTTACCACCGTATTTCAATTAGCCCATATTGTTGAAGACACTCATTTTCCGGAGCTTGACGCTGCCGGAAATATTAATGAAGAGTGGGCTATACATCAATTGCGCACTACGGCCAATTTTGCCCCTAAAAATAAGCTGGTTACGTTTTATGTGGGTGGCTTAAACTACCAGGTTGAGCATCACCTTTTTCAACGTATTTGCCATGTGCACTACCCTCAAATTGCATCTATAGTGCAAAAGACTTGCGAGGAATATGGTATCCCATATCTTAACAATGATAGCTTTATGGATGCGCTTAAATCGCATGTAAAACTACTGCAGCAACTGGGTGTACAAGAAACACTTAAAATGGCATCCGAGTTTTAGGCGCTAATCGTGCGCAACCCATAGCCAAAGCATACGCGAAAACCTGAAAAAGATGGGGCAGAAAAGAAAAAGCAGTATACCATTTACTAAAACGTACCACAGGCTAAGGGTATTCATAAACCCAAATATCAGTGTTGAAATACCAAAGGTAATGGCGCTAAATGCCACAGTAATCATATAAGCTACGTAGGTAGCACCCCAGTAAAACCCTATTTCGGGTATAAAATCCAAATGACAATTAGAGCATTCTTTTTTAGTGGTAATCATTTTGACAATATTGTAGGGATTGTCAGATTCAAATACCTTACCTACTCCACAGCGCGGACACCGGCCAGCCATAAAATCATTCCATTTACTCATTGCGGTGCAAGGTATTATAAATGTGAATGCGGAGGCAAACGCATTGCATTAGATTACATAGGAAATGCTTTCCAAACTATTTTTAACTTTATATAAACGTAGATATGGAGTACGAGTTGATTTTTAGATTGTTCCTGGCCTTAATTTTTGGGGCAATTATTGGTTTTGAACGAGAGTATAGAAGCAAAGCAGCCGGTTTTAGAACCATTACGATTATTAGCATAGGTTCGGCATTATTCACGATATGCTCTTTTAAGCTTGGGGCGCCGGGCAATCCGGATAGGATAGCATCGAACATTATTACCGGTATGGGCTTTATAGGGGCCGGAGTAATTTTTAAGGAAGGGGTTTCTATATCGGGGCTTACAACCGCAGCAACTATTTGGATAGCAGCAGCAATGGGCATGGCCCTTGGTATTGGTGAATACGTAATTGCAACTACTGCCCTAATCCTAGCCATTATTGTTCTTTCGCTTTTTGAAAAAATACAGGATGTAATTGACAGCTTGCACCAGGACAGGGTTTTTAAAATAAGTTTTCACCTTGATTATAAAGCCCCTAAAGAAGCCGTTGAAGAGGAAATAACCCGGCTTAAGCTACAATACAGAATAAAACGCTGTATTCGTAACAACGAGGAAATAACCTTTTATTACAGTATTGCCGGTAACCAAAAAGGACTTGAGGAGTTTATCGCCTTTCTTTTGGGTTTTAGAGAAGTGAAGGCGTTTGATGAATAATTCCTTATAATTTTGCAACGTAATATGTCATCATTCATGAGCAACAAAGTATCTTCGAAAGTTATTGGCATTGTGGTATTACTTGCATTTGTTGTTACTATAGATTTGATAGTTAAGCGGCCTTTTTTTGCTTCGGCAAAAGACCGTATTACTGAATTGCTGCACAGCAAAGAAAAGTTGAAGGTTAAGGAGGATAGCGAAAAAATAACCAGCCGCGATTTCCTTTCGAAGTTTTACGAGCACTTTGATTATAACCAAACATGGACAGACTCGGCAAGCGCTAACGACAGGTACCGTGATATGCTGATACAAATGCTAAGTCACGCCGATAGCCTGGGCCTTAACCGCAAAGATTACCACGAAAATTACATTGCAAAATTCGATTCGTTATCGCACTTACCCAATTTTGATTACGCGGAGTTTGAATCGGAAAACGAATTGATTTTTACCGATGCGGCGCTCACCTTTTTGTACCATGTTGCCTATGGTAAAGAAATTAATATCGGATTTAACGGGGTAAAATACAATATTGACTCGGCCCGAATATTAAGCGTTTATAAAAATTTATTGACCAGCGGAGATTGGCGTAAAACACTGGATAGCATTGAACCCAAAACAACACAATACCTTACGCTAAAAACAGAGCTAAACAGAATGAGTAGCTACCTGCGTAAAGTTGCGGGGCTTGATACTGCGCAAGTTACAGCAGCGACAACCGAACGAGGCACCGTTATAAACAAGTTAAAGGTCTATGGATTGATTGACGAAAACACCAATAACGATTCGGTAAGTAATGATGCCGTAAAAAAGGGTGTTAAGGGCTTTCAGAAAATGATGAGCCTTGATACCACCGGTAAGTTGGACGATAAAACTATTGCACAACTCAATTTTTCATTATCCCGGCGTGTTGAACAATTAAAAGAAAGCCTGAACGATTGGCGGTGGACAGGTAGATTAAAGGAGCGTGAATTTATATTGGTAAACATACCCGCCGCGCGTTTGCAAATAGTAAAGAGTGATTCGACTAAGGATGTTACCATGAAGGTTATTGTGGGCAAACTAACAACGCAAACACCGGCATTTACCTCATATATTACCAAAGTAATAACCTACCCTAACTGGACGGTACCTTTAGATATAGCAACCAAAGAAATGTTGCCTAAAATCAAAAAACGCGTAGAATACCTGGATGAAAACAACCTACAGGTAATTGACAATAAAGGTAAGGAAGTTGACCCAACTACAATAGACTGGAGCAAATATAGTATAAAGTATTTTCCATATACATTAAGACAATCAACCGGTTGCGATAACTCGCTGGGTGTATTAAAATTTGATTTGAATTCACCATACAGCATATACCTGCATGATACTAATGCAAAGGGGCTTTTCTCTCAGAAAAATCGATTCCTGAGCCATGGTTGTGTGCGACTTGAAAAACCGATGGTGTTGGCAGAATATGTGCTTAAGGAGGGCTTAGATACCAGTACAATTAGTCAGCTAAACAAATGTATGGCTGACCAAAAACAATCGGAATTCAGGCTGAAGAAACGTTTCCCTGTGCTGATTTTGTATATGACCAGCGATATTGACGAAAGCGGGAACCTCAAATTTTATAACGACGTGTACGGCGTAGAAGAGGCTAAAAAGCCTGCATAAGCCATGAAAGATATTTGAACCAATTTATTCGCCGTCAGATTTGTTACCGGGGAAAAATATTCTTATCCCCCAAACAAGGCCGGCAAATACGGCGAGTTTGATAATCAAATCAGCTTGCGCCCAGTGCTCTAGCTTAAACATTACAGCAATACAGCCAAGGGCAAGTGCAGCACCGGTAATATATCCATCCAATGTCTTATCCAAAGCGTACTTTAAAAAAGAAGCTATTGCAATTGAACTTAGCCCAACAATGAGTAACTGATTTGAATGAGGATAATGCATGGTTTTAAAAACCGAACCCAAAATGGCTATAGGTAAAGCAAACATCAATACTCTATCACATAGTTTATTCACTTGAGGATTCATATCACCCGGTCATTAAGATGAGGATAAAAGGAACAAAGCGCAACCTATTTTAGTATTTCGGCTAGCTTCTGGTCAAGGGCCTCACCTCTTAAATTAGAAGCGACTATTATGCCATTACGGTCTAATAAAAACGCTGCCGGTATTCCCTGAATGCCATATAACGGTACTACAGGGCTTTGCCACCATTTCAAATCGCTTACATGGTTTTCCCAAACCATACCAAGGCCGGCAATTGCTTTTTTCCATGATTCAGCATCTTTGTCCAAAGAGACACTATAAACTGTAAAACCTTTGCTTTTGTATTTATTATAAGCGGCAACTACATTAGGCATTTCCATACGGCAAGGCCCGCACCACGAAGCCCAAAAATCAAGTAATACCACTTTGCCTTTTAGAGAAGATAGCTTTATTGTTTTGCCATCAGGGTTCTGCATTTCGATATCAGGTGCCGGTTTGCCAATTGATATATCGGCTGCTGCCGGTTTTGGCTGATTCTGCATTTTAGCTTGTTGCTGATATTGGGTAAACAGGCCGCGGAAATCTTTGGTATATGATGAGTTTGGAATTTCCTTTTCCATACGCTGTATAACCGCCTCATTCTCTTTAGGGAATTTATCGACCTGGGCATTGGTTATATAAAACATGGCTATTAACGGATTCTTAGCTGTTTTTGCACTATCAATCAAAATGCTTTGAAGCTTGGCACCGGCCGCCTCCAGGTTTTGGGCAACAATGGCCAAAGTATCTTGTGAAGCCCCTTTTTGTGTGTACATGCGGTATGCCATATTCCAACTGCTATAATCGCGTTGGGCATCGCCAATAGCTTTAAAAGCGCGTTGGAACTCATCGCTTTCTGGCGGACCATTTACCGTAAAAGCTTCAGGATGCTGGCCGTCAATATCAAACTTATACTTAGACGGTGCGAGTAGAAACAGGCAAAAGGTTTTGTCATCAAGCTTAACCCGATAGAAGCCGGTTTCAGTTACGCCGGTCATTTTGAAGAAGCCTTTATCATCTACCTTCGAAGAGTCTACCAAAGTGATTTTTTGCAGGCCCAGTTTCTCAAGGGTAACAGATTTGGCCGGATGATTTTTGATAGTGCCTTCAATAAAATACTTATCGCTGCTACCGTTAAGGTTGCATGAAGACATGATGGATATAAGTAAAACGAGACCCGCTATTTTGCGCATGCTTTTGGTTTATGTGGTAAAAGATTTGTTTCTGAAATCTATTTAGCTGCAAGATGTGTGTTTTTTTGCTTACCCAGTTTACACATTTGCAAGTTTTATCATTTAGGCACCGGCATCCAGCTTTTCGCGCACTAGTTTGTTAGTCAATTTTGGGTCGGCTTTGCCTTTAGATGCTTTCATTACCTCGCCCACAAACAAACCCAATAAACCCACTTTGCCACCCCTGTATTCGGTTACCTTATCGGGAAATTTACCCAATACTTCGGTGATTAAATCGTTTATCAGTCCCTCGTCACTGCTTTGAATCAGATTAAGTTCTTCAGCTATTTTCAACGGTTCTTTATCAACCTCAACCACCATTACCGGGAGTATTTTTGTAGCCGCTATTGAGAAATTGGTTTTACCCTCATCAACCAAAGCAATCAACTTTGCAAGCTTAGACGCACTAACTTTAAAATCCTTTATCTCCAGTCCGTTTTCGTTTAGGTAATTTTTAACAGGGCCAAGTATCCAATTGGCAGCTGCCTTGTAATTTTTGGTTTCGGTAAGTAGCACGTTAAAGTATTCTGCCAATTCCTTTTGGTCGGTAATAATTCGTGCATCATAAGCCGGCAGGCCAAAATTGTTGATGTACTCTCCTATCAGCTCATTCGGCAGCTTAGGCATATTGGCCCTTACATTCTGAATGTAATCATCAGTAATAACAACCGGTGGTAAATCAGGCTCGGGGAAATAACGGTAATCATGAGCGTGCTCCTTGCTTCTTTGAGAAAGAGTAACACCTTTTACAGCATCAAAGCCTCTTGTTTCCTGCGCGAGCTTCTCTCCTGCTTCGTGAGCATCTACCTGGCGGATAAACTCATAATCAATGGCGCGTTTTACATTGCGCATACTGTTCATGTTCTTAACCTCACTACGGGCATTTAAAACCGTTTCCCCCTTTTTTCTAACCGAGACATTCGCATCGCAACGCATTGAGCCTTCTTCCATGTTACCATCGCAAATGCCCAGGTAACGCACCAGCTTTTGTATTTCGTTCAGGTATGCCATTGCTTCATCTCCGCTACGGATATCGGGTTCAGATACAATTTCAATCAGCGGTACACCGGCGCGGTTTAAATCTACGAGTGTAAAATAAGGGTCAATATCGTGTATGCTTTTACCGGCATCTTCCTCCATATGTATGCGGGTAATGTTTACCTTTTTCTTTTCGCCGTTTACTTCAAAGTCTAAATGGCCAAGCGTGCAGATGGGGGTTTTATCTTGTGTTATTTGATAGCCTTTAGGCAAATCGGCATAGAAGTAATTCTTCCGGGCAAACTCATTTACATTGCGGATTGTGCAATGTGTGGCCAAACCGATTTTAACCGCAAATTCAATCGCAGTTTCGTTAACCATAGGTAAGGTTCCGGGATGGCCCAGTGATATTACACTGCACTGGGTATTGGGCGAAGCACCAAATTCGGCAGAGTCACCGCTATACATTTTGCTGTGAGTTGAAAGCTGCGCATGCACTTCAAGTCCTACTACTAATTCGTATTTGTCGTATTTACTGTCACTCATTTTCTAAAACTTTAAAAATTTACTACTAAGGTGCACTACGATTTAAACCGCTCCTTCAATTTACCAATCAATTCATCAACGGCGTTGTTATCGGGGGCGCTGGCTTGTACAAAATCGGCAGGGCCGCCACCTTTGATGGTTGAAGATAACTCCTTTAATAACTGGTTGCCATTAACTCCTAAAGATGGGGCAATACGCAAATGCACCACCATCTTAGCGCCAGCATTAGCCGACAACAGCATTACATAATTATCTTTTACCTCGTGCACCAATTGCTGGCCAAGTTTACGCAAAGCATCGGCATTACTTACTTCAACATTGCTCTTACCCAAAAACTGAACTTTGCCAACCAGTGCTACTTCGTCTTTTAGCCGTTTAACCAACCCCGCTACAATCTTATCTTGTAAATGCTCATTCTCTTTTTTCAGCTGTTCGGATTGTTCCTGTAAGGCATGCACCGCCTGCGGAATGTTTTTGCTGCCTTTAAAGCTTTCCGAAATAAGACCTAGCTCATTTATCTTGGCGTTTACATACTCCAATGCCTTGCGGCCGGTTACTGCTTCAATACGCCTAACACCGGCACTGATAGAGCTTTCAGAGGTTATTTTGAATAACCCGATTTGACCGGTACTTTGCACATGCACACCACCGCACAACTCGCGACTAAAGTTTTCGTCAAATGTTATTACCCGTACAAACTCACCATACTTTTCTCCAAAAAGCATGGTTGCGCCTAACTTTTCCGCATCTTTAATGGGCACGTTACGGCGCTCTTCTAAGTGCACATTCTCCATTATTTTGTCATTCACAATCTGCTCTACCTTTGCAATTTCCTCATCGGTCATTTTTGCGAAATGAGAGAAATCGAAACGCAATTGGTCTGGTTGCACCAACGAACCTTTCTGTTGCACGTGGTTACCCAATACCAACCTTAACGCGGCTTGCAACAAGTGTGTTGCACTGTGGTTCTTGATCGTATCGTTACGGCGAGGCTTGTTTATTTGCGCATGCACTTTGGCATCAACTTTTGCGGGCAATTTCTTAACCCAGTGCACAATTAAATCGTTCTCTTTCTTGGTATCGAACACGTCAATCTTCTCGCCTCCAAAATCGAGGTAACCGGTATCGCCTATCTGCCCACCGCTTTCTGCGTAGAAAGGGGTTTTGTCTAATACAAGTTGAAACAGTTCTTTATCCTTTTGTTTTACGCTACGGTATTTTACCAGGTGCGCATCGGCCTCGCTAAAGTCGTAACCGATAAAATCGGTTTTTACGTCGTCGCCTACAGCTACCCAATCGCTTTGTTCAGTTGCCGCTGCGCTACGGCCACGTTCTTTTTGGGCAGCCATTTCAGTTTCGAAACCTTTTTCGTCAACATCATACCCCTTTTCGCTAGCCATTAATCGGGTAAGGTCTACAGGAAAACCAAACGTGTCAAAAAGCTCGAATGTCACTTTACCCGAAATTGCTTTGGAGTTATTTTTGGCCAGTTCGTCCTCAATAGTTGCAAAGCGTTTTAAACCATTAGCCAGCGTGCGGAGGAAGGAACTTTCCTCTTCTCTAATCACATTTGCCACAAAATCCTTCTGCGCATTCAACTCGGGGAAAACATCAGCAAACTGGACAGCTAACAGTGGCACCAGATCGCATAAAAACGGGGTATCGAAACCTAAGTACGAGTAGCCGTAACGCACAGCGCGGCGTAAAATTCTTCTAATAACATAACCGGCACCGGTGTTGCTTGGCAACTGCCCATCGGCAATGGTAAAAGAGATGGCGCGGATATGATCCGCTACTACGCGCAACGCTATATCTGTTTTTTCGTTCTCGCCATATTTTACGCGTGCTTTGTTAGCAACGTATTGAATATTCGGTTGAAAAATATCGCTATCATAACTAGACGTTTTCCCTTGCAAAGCCATGGTTAAACGCTCAAAGCCCATACCGGTATCAACGTGTTGCGCAGGTAGTTTTTCCAACGAGCCATCGGCTTTGCGGTTAAACTCCATAAACACGTTGTTCCAAATTTCTATCACCTGTGGGTGGCTGGCGTTTACCAGTTCTTTTCCTGCCTGCTGCGTAATTTCTTCTTCGCTGCGTAAATCAACGTGTATTTCAGAGCATGGGCCGCATGGGCCGGTATCGCCCATTTCCCAAAAGTTATCTTTTTTGTTTCCTTTTAGTATGCGGTCTTCAGCAATATGTTGCTTCCAAAAATCGTAGCTATCCTGGTCGAAGCTTAGCCCTTCTTTCGGATCGCCCTCGAAAACGGTAACGTAAAGTTTGTCTTTAGGCAGTTTGTAAACTTCGGTTAGCAGTTCCCAGCTCCAGGCAATAGCCTCTTTTTTAAAGTAGTCACCAAAGCTCCAATTACCCAACATTTCAAACATGGTGTGGTGATAAGTATCAACACCTACTTCTTCCAAATCGTTGTGCTTTCCGCTAACGCGTAGGCACTTTTGGGTATCGGCCACGCGTTTGTATTTAATAGGCTGGTTACCCAAAAAGATATCTTTAAACGGTGCCATACCACTATTAATAAACATTAGGGTAGGGTCATTTTTAACCACAATAGGCGCCGAAGGCACAATTTTGTGCCCTTTACTCTCAAAAAAATCCAAAAATGCCTTTCTAATCTCTGCTGAAGTCATGCTACTTAACAAGCTTTAATATTCCTAAATTACAAAAATGATAACTTTGGCTTTGCACTACCGCCAAATTGGCAATGCTAAAGAGGCACGAAAATAACAGAATTAACGATTCTTTCGAGGCTGCGGCTTGGTGCAGAAACATAAGTTAACATGGCTTTAAGGCGTAACGAAAAATACATTTTTAACACCCACACCCTCA
>CAIOTH010000121.1 GCA_903861145.1 uncultured Bacteroidota bacterium
TGCTTTGGTATTGGTGGTAGCTACCGGTTTGCCGGCTAATAAAGCGTCAATTGCGTTCTCAGCATATTTTTCTTTTACCGCCGTTGCGTCGTCGCTATTATCGTCGATAGCGCCGATGTATTTAACGGTAAAATCAGATCCATTTTTTTGAAGAATAAATACATGAGGCGTTTTAGTAGCACCATAAGCATGTGCGGTAGTTTGCGTTTCATCGAACAGATATGGGAAAGTATATGCCTTAGTAGTTGAACGCTTTTGCATGTTTTCGTAGCTGTCTTCGCCTTCGATTGCGGGGTCGTTAGGTTGAATGGCGACTACAGGATAGCCAAGGCCTTTGTATTTTTTGTCGAGGGCTATAATCCTGTCTTCATACTTTTTAGCAAAAGGGCAATGGTTGCAGGTAAATACTACAATTACGCCTTTAGCATCTTTATAGTTTGATGACAGCGATACAATTTTGCCGTCAACGTTCTTCAATTTAAAGTCGGCAGCTTTCTCGCCTACCTTTACGCCCCCTTCGGGTTTAAATGATGCCAGCATTAAAAATGCGGCCATCATGAATACGATTGTCTTTTTCATACTTGTTTTGTTTTTAGGTTAAAGAATTTGTTTTTGAATTACAGAATCGAGTTGACTTTGGGTGAATTCGCCTTCGTAGAAGAACGCCTTTTTATTTTGCCGGTACATGATTGTTGCGGGTATTGAGCCGCTCCAGGTACTATCAATAGCATCAATCCAACTATTGGGGTTACCAGCGTTTAATAAAAGAACATCGGCCTGCACATGTTTTTCGTTTATAAATTTCTTTACCTGTTCGGCCTCACGCGCGTAGTTTATACTTACAAAAATGAACTTTACTTTTTGGTTCTTAAACTTTGGGTTGGATGCTTCGAAGTAGGGCATTTCGTGCACACAAGGCTTGCACCAGGTAGCCCAAAAGTTTACTACATACAATGTGTCGTTATTTCGTATGGCTGTGCTTTGATACTCCTTTAAGTTAACTACCGTAACCGGCCTTTCGGGCAATAGTGCAGCACTCAGTAAAAAAACTACAGCTAACAACTTATACATGGAGTAACAACCAATTTAGGCTACCAAAGTTGGAATAAATATGTTGGTTTGTTTGCTAAAAAAATGAAAAACGGTGAAGCCTA
Organism: uncultured Bacteroidota bacterium; assembly: GCA_903861145.1. Lineage (GTDB taxonomy): Bacteria > Bacteroidota > Bacteroidia > Chitinophagales > LD1 > Bog-950. The sequence continues at coordinate 1,155 of CAIOTH010000121.1, forward strand.
CCAGGTGTTGCCTTTCTCGAAATAGGGAATTTCGTCGTGCGCTACTTTCTCTTTTTGCTGCCAGTATTTAAGCGTTACGATATGCCCACCAGGAGCGTGTAGCAGCCTGCCGAATATGGCATTCGTGGCATTGAAAGTAACATCAGTAACACCTACCGTAAAGGTTTCTGGCGGTGCAGGTGGTGGTGGCGCATCGGGAGTTGCAGGTGCGGCGGCCTTTGGAGGCGGGCTTTTTACAACTACCACGGTATAATGATTGTAGGTTAATAGCTTTCTTAAAAACTCAGCTCTTTCGGGTTTGCAGTTCTTCTCTACTATGGCGCATTTAACACCATCCAGGTCATCGAATAAATGATTTTGATTGATTGCCATACTTTCAATTTCGAGTTTCGGATTTCAAGTTTCGAGTTAAAGAACGGAACTTAGTCCAAAGATGAATTCAAACACTCCTTTCAAAAAACCGATAGATAAAACGCCGGCCACACACATAAAAAATGCTACTGCCTCGTTGGTTGAAAAGTTGAGCTTAACCATTGGCTCATCCGTCTCATCAATAAACATGGCGCGAACAATATTCAAGTAATAGTAAAGCGAAACTATTAGATTAAGAGAGGCAATAATGATAAGCGGCCAGTTGAGTATTGATGCACCGGCAGTCAATAAAAATAGTTTCCCGAAAAATCCTGCTGTGGGTGGAATACCGGCCAATGAAAAAAGAGACAATGCCATGATTAAGGCAAGTGCAGGGTTTGAGGCGTAAAGGCCTTTGTAATCGCTAATGGTTTCTTTACCGGTTAGCGATGATATAACCGAAATAACACCGAAAGCGGCAAGGTTTGAAAACACGTAAATCAAAATAAAGTATACTACCGAGGCTATGCCAATTTGTGAGGCACCGGATATGCCAATGAGCAAATAACCAACCTGGGCAATAGATGAAAATGCAAGGAACCGTTTAAGATTAGTTTGGCGCAAAGCAAACAGGTTGCCTACAATCATAGTAATAACAGCTGTGGTTGCCAGCACATAATACCAGGTGGTAGCCATGCTAATAAACGTGGTATACAATACTGTAATGAAAATAAAGGACATAGATGCTTTGGATACCACCGATAAAAAGGCGGTGACAGCAATAGGTGAACCTTCATAAACGTCAGCAGTCCACAAATGGAAGGGGACAACTGAAAGCTTGAAAGCGAATCCTGAAAAAATAAGTATGAACGCCAGTTTTTGTAACGTAGTGCCGGTTAATACAGATGTAATTACTTTGAAGTCGAATGAGCCGGTGGCACCGTATATCAATGAAATACCGAACAATAAAATAGCTGATGAAAAAGCTGATGAAAGAATCATTTTCATGGCGGCTTCGGAAGATATTTTTTTGTGCAGGTCGAAATTACAAAGGGCGGCTAATGGTATAGTCGATAACTCAAGCCCGAGATAGAACATGAGCAGGTTTCCGCTGCTCATCATAAAGAACATACCGAGTAGTGATGATAACAGGAGTATGAAAAACTCGGGTAAGTGCTTGTGATTACGCAGCCATTCGTAAGAGCTAAGAGCAATGATAAGAGTTGCGAGATTTAGAATGTTTTTTTGGAACGCAAGCAATGGCGTGCTGCGAAACATGCCATTAAAAATTTCGCCGCTAACATTACCGGCGAAGCCAAAACCAAGATTAAGGAACAACAATAAATAGCTGATACGAATAACCGTTTGATTATTCGCCCGCCCGTCAATCTTCATAAAAAGAAGAATGAAGATGATGAGCGTAATCATCAGTTCAAATTTCATGGCCAACAACAAACTCAAATCCATTTATTTTTTTGTTTTCCTTGTTCGTTTAAATTCCTGACCTCATTACATTTTGCATAATTGCTTCAACACCGGGGGTAAGCAAATGCTGCAAAAACAATGGTGCTACTCCAATAATTACGATTCCTGCAATCAGCAACACAGCAGCCAGCTTTTCATTCCATCCTGCATCAGTTATACCTATATGGAGCTCATCCTGAATTGGGCCCATCATAACTTTACCTAAGGCGCGTAAAATGTAAACTGCAGTTACAACTATAGAGGCACAGGCCGCAATTGTTGCCAGGCGGTACCACATATCGGCGTTTTGCCACGAGCCCATAAACACGGTCATTTCGGCAGCAAAACCACTGAAGCCGGGTAAGCCGAGTGAGCATAATCCCGCAATGAAAAACACGGTGCCTATAAATGGTGTGAGCTTAAGTATGCCCCCCATTTGCTCAACGGCCCGGGTGTGCGTTCGTTCGTACAACATGCCAATAGCGGCGAAGAAAAGGGCTGTCATTAATCCGTGCGATACCATTTGCATTACCGCACCGATGATTGCGGTTTGTGTTAACATACCAATACCGAGCAATACAAAGCCGCAGTGACTTACAGATGAGTATGCATTGATGTACTTTAAATCGGTTTGCATCATGGTGGCAAACGAGCCGTATAAAATTGCGATGGATGCAAGCAGAATGATGATACCTTGATATTCGTGTGCACCTTCGGGCATAAGATATGTTGCAACGCGAAGGCAACCATAGCCGCCTAGTTTCATAGAGATGCCGGCGAGGAACATAGAGGCCGCAGTTGGTGCAGAAGAGTGTCCGTCGGGCACCCAGGTATGGAACGGAAATAATGCACCGAAAATACCGAAGCCTAAAAAGAGGAACGGGAAAAAGAACGACTGAACACCAACTGGTATGTGCGTTTTTGAAAGCTCGAGCAAGTCGAACGTTGGTGTGCCATTATAAAAATATACACCTAACAGGCCAACAAATACCAACGCACTTCCGCCCATTAGCATCAATGCCAGTTTGGTTGCGCTGTATTCCTTTTTACCGCTGCCCCAGATACCGATAAGCAGGTACTTTGGTATTACGGCTATTTCGAGGAAGAAGAACATGGCAAATAAATCGAGCGAAATAAAGAAGCCGTATGCACCAGATGAAAGCAGCATAAGCAGAAAGAAAAATTCCTTGCTTAGTTTCTCAATCTTCCACGAAATGAGTATACCTGCCAAAACAACACTGGCCGTAAGCAATATCATGGCAACTGAAATACCATCAACCCCAACATGATAATGAATATTGAGGGGGGCAAACCACATGGTGTTATATTGAAACAACATTTGGTCGGTATTGCCGGCATGTCGCTCGTTACAATAAGCGAACAACAAGCATATAGTAAGAATCAATTGCCCTACTGCAGCAGCCAGAGCAACGCGCTTAACCTGATTTGCGTTGCGGCAAATCAATATAAGCACTGCTGCAAACAAGGGCAATATGACTAACTGAGAAAGATTCATCTATCTGTTTTTTTCATTTTAATGCCACATACAAATAAATACTGCCACTATACCCATCACTCCCGCAAAAAACCACAATGCATATTGTTGCATTTTTCCGCTTTGCCAACCTCTGATTAAACCGGAAGTATCTTCAGTAAGGTTAGCGCTTAAATTCACCGCGCCGTCAACAATGTTTTTATCAACCCATGCAGACGGCCTTCCAATTAAATTAAAAATGATTTTTTGGGTGATGAACAAGTATACCTCATCAATATAAAACTTGTGATAAGCACCCTGATAAAGGCGGTGGAAAAGCGCCGCAGTTTTATTGGGCAAATCATTTTCGGTTTTATACATGGTATATGCCAATGCAATACCGAACAAGCCAAGCAGCACCGGTGGAATTGCAAGGGCTAAATGAAATTCGGCAGGTAATGCAGCGCCATCAGAACTAACGAAATTGCCAAAGGGAACAAAGCCCGCACCGAAAGCCAATACGCCTAAAATCAATAAAGGCAATTTCATAGTCCATGGTGCTTCGCCATGGTGTCCATCCGAACTATCGTGATGTGAATGAAATTCTTTGTTCCAGAAAATATTGAAGTAAAGACGGAACATATAAAAGGCAGTAAGGCCCGCAGTGAAAAGGGCAATAACGTAAATAGGAAAGTTGTTTTGATACGCAGCCGATAAGATTTCTTCCTTACTAAAAAATCCGCTGAACGGAGGAACGCCGGCGATAGCTAAACAGGCTACCAAAAAAGTAAGATGCGTAACCGGCATGTATTTGCGAAGGCCACCCATATCCTGCATTTCGTTAGAGTGGGTGTAGTGAATAACCGCACCGGCACCCAAGAACAACAAGGCCTTAAACATAGCATGCGTAAACAAATGGAACATTGAGGCAGAAAAACCCAGACCGTGCTCGCCCCCGTAACCCGATACCCCAAGTGCAAACATCATATAGCCAATTTGCGACATGGTTGAATAAGCCAGCACACGTTTAATATCGGTTTGCGTGCAGGCAATAACGGCTGCAAATAATGAAGAGAAAACGCCGACATAAGCAACCACGTGCAACGCACCAGGACATGAAATGGCAAAAATGGGAAACAGCCTTGCTACCAAATAAACACCAGCCACTACCATGGTTGCTGCATGTATTAAAGCAGAAACAGGCGTTGGACCTTCCATAGCATCCGGCAACCAAATGTGTAAAGGGAACATGGCGCTTTTTCCGGCACCGCCTGCAAATACCAGTAACAAGCCCCAGGTAAGAGCAGATAAACCAAGAAATGAACTGCCAATCATTCCGCGTAATTCGGGAGATGAAGTGGTTAGTCTTTCAATTAGGATTTTGAAGTCGAGGGTATGGGCGCCAAAAGCAAGAATTAAAATACCAATCAAAAATCCAAGGTCGGCGAAGCGGGTTACGATGAATGCTTTTTTTGAAGCGGCAACTGCAGAAGGGCGGTCGAAATAATAGCCGATAAGTAAGAACGACGAAACACCCACCAACTCCCAGAAAATATAAATCTGGAAGATGTTGATTGAAAGCACCAAGCCAAGCATTGAAAAAGTAAATAAGGAAAGGAAAGCATAATACGTCGCAAACCGTTCTTCGCCCTTCATGTAGCCAAGGCTGTAAATATGCACCATCAGCGAAACAAAGGTGACGATTACAATCATCATCATTGAAACCGGATCGAGCAAAAGACCCATATCAATAGAAACGCCCGGAGTGAACGCCAACCAGGTATGCTTTAACAAAGTAATTTGCTGATATGCGCCGTTTACTTTACCGGAAACAAAAAAGTAATTGTATGCGGTGGCCAGTGATATTAGTGAAGAGGCAAGCAGCGAAAGCGTACCAATCCAACCAGCTGCAGAACTTAAATACTTTCTACCAAACAACCCGAGCAACAGGAAACTTGCCAGAGGAAGAAGTGGTATTAGCGCTATGGTTGATCCGGATATCATTTTCTTTATTCGCTATTAAAATTTCATGCTATCGGCATCATCAATATCGATAGATTGATAATTACGATAAATATTTATAATGATAGCAATTGCCACGGCCGCCTCGGCTGCAGCAATTGCTATTAAAAACAGAGTAAAAAACACGCCATCCAACCTATCGGCAAATAAGTATTTGTTGAAGGCGATAAAATTTATGTTGACGCTATTCAGCATTAACTCCACCGACATCAACATGGTTATCATGTTGCGGCGCGTTAAAAAGCCGAATGCACCAATAAAGAAAAGTGCGGTGCTTAAAAACAGTAAGTGGGTTAATGTAATTTCTGCCATGTCTTCAGTTCACTAACTTTGTGCTTGTGTTGTTGAGCCCGTTGCTCCGGGTATTTTTAAAGCTATTACGATACATCCAATCATAGCTGCGAGCAACAACATGCTCACCACCTCGAAAGGCAAAATATATCCATGCTCGGTTAAGCTTAACATTTGCGTGCCTATACGTTCAACAGTTAAGTCTACCGGTGCTGCCAATCCGGGAACAAATTCATTTTTAAGGATGGTAACAATGCAGAATGCAAAAGCAAACAACACCGCAAGGAATGAAAAACCCAATCGCATTCGGTTAGGCGCTTCCATTTCGCTACCCACGTGGTGGGTTAAGAAGATTGAAAAGATAATAAGCACAACAATGCCGCCAACATACACTACAATTTGAACGGCAGCAATAAATTCATAGCTCATCCAAAAATATAATCCCGCCACGCCAATCATGGAGAACAGCAAGTATATAGCCGCACGGAATATTTTACGCGAGGTTACAGCCAATCCACCGCTTATAAGGATGAAAGCTGCTATGAGATAAAATATGATTGCGGAAATATTCACTTCAAATTTGTTGTTTACTATTTATAATTCTACTACTCTACTCCTTCCATTAATTTTGAGCCGGGCTTATTCAATACCTTTGTCAATAAGCTCCGGTCATAAACGCTATGCTCGAACGATTGCGCCATTTTAATGGCATCAGTCGGACAAGCAACTATACATAGATTACACATGGTGCAAAGCTCAAGGTGATAAACAAATGTGTCCAGCGCCTTCTTCTTTTTGCCATCGGGGGTAATATCAAACTTGGTTACGATTTTGATTGTTGCGTTTGGACAGGCTAGCTCACAAGCAGTACAGCCGGTACAGCGATGTTCATTTTTCTCATCGTGCGTCATTACTACCTCGCCTCTAAAGCGCTCTGGTAAAACTTGTTTTACATCGGGGTATTGCTGGGTTATTATCTCTTTGTGGTGCGTGAAATAATAACCGGTCATACGCATCCCCTTTAACAGAGATGTTACTCCATTGTATACAGTTTTTATGTAATCGACCAAAAACATTTTAATCCATTTTTACCGCAAAGACGCTAAGAGCGCAAAGGGAATACAAAGAAATACTATTTAGTTAACGGACTTCATTTCCAAAAACCTTAAAAAAACCAATTATCAAAAATACCAACCTAATATTGCTATGGCTGTAGCCAATAATAAGTTAAACATACCAATAGGCAATAAATACTTCCACTCCAAATTCAACAATTGGTCAATACGCAGGCGGGGGAAAGTCCAACGAAACCACATGATTAAAAATATGAGGGCAAAGGTTTTACCGGTAAACCATAATACACCCGGAATAAAATCCATGCCTTTATTAAAAAGATCAGCAAACGGAATGCTGTGGCTGATATGAAAAGGCATCCAGCCTCCAAAATATATAGTAGCGGCAATAGCGCATACAATAAAGATGTTTACATACTCGGCCAAAAAGAAAAGGGCGAAGCGCATACCCGAATATTCGGTGTGAAAACCGGCGGTCAATTCTGACTCTGCTTCGGCCATATCAAAAGGTGCGCGGTTGGTTTCGGCGGTTACGGCTATAATAAAGATGACAAATGAAATGATTGCAGGAATGTGGCCTTTAAAAATCCACCAGCCATCTTGCTGCGAGGCGATGATGGTTGAGATTTGAAGGCTACCTGTAAAAACAATCATGGTTAAAACTGCCAGGCCGGCAGATAACTCGTAGCTTACAATTTGAGCACCACTACGCATAGCACCTATTAACGAATACTTGTTGTTACTCGCCCAACCAGCCATTAAAATACCAATGACCGAAACAGAAGATACTGCTGACAAATACAACACACCAATATTCAAGTCCCACATTTGGAGGCCCTTGGTAAATGCTATGGGGGCCAGCAACATCATGGCAATAATCATCACCAAAAAGGGCGCAAGATTGAAAAGGAATTTATCAGCGTTATCGGGTGTAAAGCCTTCTTTAATTACTAACTTTAAAGTGTCGGCGGCGGTTTGGGCGAGGCCTTTATAGCCAACGCGATTAGGCCCTAACCTGATTTGCATATAGGCAGAAACTTTACGTTCCATAAACACCAACACCAGACCTAAAACGGCAAACAGCGTAATTGCGCAGATGCCCACAATTACCATCTCTATAAGCATGGCTATGGTAGCGTTGAATGTGTTGTTCAGCGCGTGGTCAATAATGTGGGTTAGGTTTTCTAAGCTAAACATTCTTCAGTTTCGAGTTTCTGGTATCGAGTTTCGAGTTTAAAAATTCCAAATCAAGTTTTATCTGTCAATATCCGGTATTACTAAATCCAGGGTTCCCATTGTTGCTACAAGGTCGCCAAGCTTTGAGCCCTTGGTCATGTGATGCAGGGCTGAAAGATTTGAGAAACCCGGTGAGCGGAATTTTATTCTATATGGCGTTAAACCACCTTCACTAATTATATACACTCCAAACTCTCCACGGGCGGTTTCAACGCGTGAGTAGAATTCGCCTTTGGGCAATTTCAATACTGCTTTTGTTTTTGCCTGGAACTCCCCTTCAGGAATATTATCTAATAACTGTTCGATAATAGAAAGCGATTGTTTCAATTCTTTCATGCGTACCAGGTAGCGGGCATATGAGTCGCAACCGGTTTCGATTATTTCTTCAAACTGCACTTTTTCGTAACCATCGTAAGGAGCAATTTTGCGAATGTCGCATTTAACGCCCGAGGCACGGAGAACAGGGCCGGTGCAGCCGTACGACAATGCATCTTCACCAGAAATGTAACCTACACCTTTCATCCGTTGCTGAAAGATTATGTTACCGGTTACGAGCGTATCGTACTCATCAATTTTAGACTTAAAGAGGGTAATAAAATCTTTTACCTTTTGCTGGAAGTTGGGATGGATATCATACATAACGCCACCCGGAACAATGTAGTTCATAGTTAAACGGGCGCCGCAGGTTTCTTCCATAATATCATTAATAACCTCGCGCTCGCGGAAGGCGTGGAAGAAGGGAGTGAATGCACCCACATCCATACCCAAAGCACCCCACCATAAAAGGTGCGATGCCATACGGGTAAGCTCGGCCATTAAAACACGGATAACTTTACCGCGTTCAGGCACTTCGATTTGCAGGGCTTTTTCAACCGTCAATGAGCAGCCCTGGTTATTGATGTGAGAGGACAGATAATCCATCCTACTGGTTACATAAATAAACTGCCGGTACGAAAGGCTTTCGCACATCTTTTCGATGGAGCGATGGATGTAACCGAGGTGAGGCTCGCAGTTTTTAACTGTTTCACCGTTCAGCGTAATAACAAGGTGCAACACGCCGTGCGTTGACGGGTGCTGCGGGCCTACGTTTATTATCAAATCGCCTTCGGGACTCGTCCCAACTTCTTCGATCATAATTCTTTAAACCCAGCTATGGGTTTTCTATTTTTTCAGCTATGAAACCTAAAATGGATCGTAAGCCTCCCAAAAAAGAGACTCCATAATCCATGTCTGCATTATAAACCACCAAATGAATTTTCTTTAAAATTTGACAAATAACTTTAAAAAGCGACTGGAACTCGTCATAAGTTGGAATACTCAACATAATATCTCCCCTTTTCTTATCCAAGTGCGCATAGTGCTTGTCCCGGATTGAAAACAACTTCCTTATTGTGGTTTGCTGTGCCAAAATTTCAGCTTCCCAAACTACAATGTCCGCAGAAAAAATATCAGCCTGTTTAGAGTTCTTAAGTATGCCAAACAATTTATTCAAACTAAAATTTCCCTTTACATCTAAAAGAATACATAAGTCTAACACAGTAGAAATAATGAAAGCTATTTTGCTGTCGCTAAAGAATTCATAGTTCTTAATTATTTCCCGTTCAAGTGCCGATTCGGGATTATTCAGATATTTCGAATATTGGTAATTAATATGCGACCTATCCAAAATGACTTCCATCTGGCCAAAAGTATCAACAAATATCAAATCATCTTTCATGAAAAAAACTTATAACTTAATCATATTCACCTCATCCACATAATCTTTACGCAACGGAAACCCTACCCAATCATCCTGTAAAAACAATCGGCGCAGGCCGGGATGGTTCAGGAATTTTATGCCCATTAAATCATAGGCTTCCAATTCGTGAAAATCGGCGGTGCGCCATATTTTATATACACTTTCTATTTCGGGGTTTTTGCGGTCGGCTATTTTGGCTTTCACTACCAGGTAATGGTCGAGTTTAGTTGAGCGGAGATGATAAACCATGTTGAAATGGGTTTTCCAATCAACGGCGGTAACGCAAAACAAAAAGTCGAACTGTAAGTCGAAATAATTACGGAGTTGGTTAGCGAGCGGAAGCCAATCTTTGGTATCAATCATTACATTCAACCATTCGCCTGTTTCATCAAAAGTGGCTGTTGGTAAAAGTTCGGTAAGCTTAATTTTCAATTCCTCTTTAGTCATCCGCGAAAACCGTATTTATTTTTTGAAGTCTTCAATCATTATTTTTTCTCTGGCACCACCTGCTTTAATTTTTTGTTGCAGGGTAATCATGGCATGTATCAA
>CAIOTH010000122.1 GCA_903861145.1 uncultured Bacteroidota bacterium
ATCATAGTGAGTTTTACCTCGCATACCTCCTCTATTTGCTGCATTATTTTAGCAAGATCATCAGGGCTGCTGCCGGTGTGATGAACAAAAATATCTACCCCCACCAGTTCTTTTTTCGAAGGTGCTTTCCTCTGATATTTCGGGAGTTTAAGGGCAGAACCCTTGGCATAGGAAACCGGTTTTAATATGGATGGGTTACCACCCAGGTTAGCAATCACAGCTTCGGCAAACTCGCTGGTGCCAACTTTTTGTTTGCTCGTTCCTTCTTTAAAAATGTCATAAGTATGCACTCCGTCTTCTATGGTTTTTAACCAGGCATTCTGAACTTTTTCGGCGATCTCAGTTTGGCCGATATGGTTGAGCATCAATATGGCCCCCTGCAACAAGCCCGATGGGTTTGCCATATTTTGCCCTGCCCTTCTTGGCGCCGAGCCGTGGATGGCCTCGAACATGGCGCATTGCTCACCAATATTTGCAGAACCGGCCAAACCCACAGAGCCTGCAATTTGCGCGGCGACATCGGAGAGGATATCACCGTATAAGTTCGGCATAACTATTACATCAAAGGCTTCCGGTGTATCTGCCATTTTCGCAGCGCCTATATCAATAATCCAATGTTCGTTCTGGATTTCAGGATATTCAGCGGCTATCTCGTCAAATACCTTGTGAAACAAACCATCGGTCTGTTTCATGATATTATCTTTTGTAAAGCAGGTAACTTTTTTTCTGCCATACTGTTTGGCATACTCGAAGGCATAACGAACAATCTTTTCGCAGCCTGGTCGGCTTATTAATTTAAGGCACTGTGTTACTTCATCCGTTTGCTGGTGTTCAATGCCGGCATATAGGTCCTCCTCATTTTCTCTGATGATGACTATATCCATTTCAGGATGTTTGGTCTTTACAAAAGGATGCATGCTCATACAAGGCCTGACGTTGGAGTAGAGTCCAAGAAATTTGCGTGTAGTAACATTCAGGCTTTTATATCCGCCCCCCTGGGGAGTAGTAATGGGTGCTTTTAAGAATATCTTGTTTCGTCGTATCACATCCCAGCTTTCCTTTGCTATTCCCGCTGTGTTTCCTGCCAGGTATACTTTTTCACCTACCTCAATCTCCTCAATTTCAATTTTAGCGCCAGCGGCCAAAATGATTTTGAGTGTGGCATCCATAATTTCGGGGCCTATGCCATCTCCCTTTGCTACAGTTACTTTTGTCATTTTTTTGTTGGATTTTGTTTGATAATGGTGCAAAAGTGTGTGTAATAATTATAACCATTCATTTATCTTTGTAATGAAAACCATAAGCTTTATTTATGAATTACACTTTACGTCAGTTACAGGTCTTCCTTAAAATAACTCAAACATTGAGTGTAACAAAGGCAGCAGAGGAGTTACATTTAACCCAACCGGCTGTTTCCATTCAGCTAAAAAACCTGCAAGACCAGTTTGATATTCCGCTTACCGAAGTTGTAGGCCGGAAGGTTTACATCACTGATTTTGGCAAAGAGATTGCCCTGGCCGCTGAAAAGATTTTAAACGAGGTATATGCCATCAACTACAAAACCCATGCACACAAGGGCCAATTAACGGGCCGGTTGAAGTTGTCAGTGGTTTCTACCGGCAAATATGTTATGCCATACTTTTTAGTTGATTTTTTGAAAAAATATCCCGGTGTTGAGCTCCTGATGGATGTAACAAATAAGAACAGGGTGATTGAAAGTTTAGAGAAGAACGAGGTTGATTTTTCCCTGGTTTCGGTAATACCCGAAAACCTGAATATTGAGAAAGTTACACTTATGCAGAATAAGTTATTTCTGGTAGCTAACTCTGAAATCAAATTCAAGAGCAAACCATACGGCACCAGAATTTTCGAAAGCCTGCCTTTGATATACCGGGAAGAAGGTTCAGGCACACGTTATGTAATGGAAAAATTTATAGCTAACAATGAGCTGCCAGTAATGAAAAAGATGGAACTCACATCCAACGAAGCAGTGAAGCAAGCGGTAATCGCCGGATTGGGCTGCTCTATAATGCCGCTTATAGGAATCAAAAACGAATTGAACGATGGCCAGCTACAGATTATTCCGGTAAAGGGGTTACCAATTAAATCCAACTGGCAATTAATTTGGCTAAAAAATAAGAGCTTTTCACCAGTGGCTGAGTTATATCTTGAATATCTGAAAGTTGAAAAGAACAATATCATCAAAGAAAAATTTGAATGGGTGGGTAAGCATTAAACTTTTCCTATTGACTTTTTAACTATTATTTTTAGTTTAGTTACTTTTTCAAGTTGTAAACGATGTATCGAATAAATCCTGCTTGGTTTGAAGATATACAAATAGCTAAAACAACGCCATGCGGTTAATTACATTGGCTAGGTTAAAATCCGTAACATCGTTTATTTTACTCCTGCTACTTCAACATTTTTCCCTGGCGCAAAGTCCATCAGGTATTCATAGCGTTCAATGTGGTAATCAAAAAGTAAAGATAACTTCCAAGTATGCGTCTTACAATTTTAAATTTGGCAAACCCAAAATATACGGTCAAGAATGTTATGCTGAAAATGATTCTGCCTTAGTTTTTAACTGTCATGATTCGCTCAATCATTTTGTTCATTTTACACTCCGGGTAAGTGGACGCCATTACTTTGGTTTGGGTGAGCAGTTCTCTTTTTTGGACTTTAACTGTACCAAACCGTTTGTTTTTACAGAAGAGCAAGGAAATAGGCCGGGGCGACAAACCTTTAAGCACTTTGACTCGCCTAATTGGTATATCGGGCAATGAATTTTCGTCCTATGCCCCCATGAATTTTTTCTTTTCAGAAAATAACACAGCTTATCTTATTGATGGTCGATTAGGTGTTAGGTTAAATTGATTTTTAAAAGTAAATGAGGCCGGCATAAAACTTAAAAATCGCTTTACGCAACGCATCGTGGTTACTTTTTTATCTCTTTTTGATTCTTATCCAGAATTTCGGATAATAAATCTAATAAAGCTGCCCTTCCGCTGGTTTCTTTTCCGGCTTCCCAGCTGTTCTTTTCCATGTTTCTCATCTCCCTGTAACTGGCAAGAATGAATACCATAAAAAGAATTGTAACAACTGTTGTTAATATGACAATATCAAGATTTTCCATTTGATTTAGCCCTTTCTTTTAATATTTATATAAATCAATAAACCAAGGATGGTTGGCGGCCAAAGACCAATGAATATTGCGCGCAAAGGATTGTTAAGCACAATAAAGTAGTATTCAGAGACAAATATTATTACGATTACAAGGACAAGTAGAATTAACTCGGATATTTTGAATTTATTAAACATTATATAACGGGTTATGTAGAAAAATAATTCTCGAAAAATTGTTTATCAATCTAAGACTGAGTTAAAAACACTGATTATAAAAAAAAGTTCGTTTAATTGCCTAACTAAGCGTTTAGGTAAGGATTTGAACTATATGAAGGATGTTTATAAAAAGTTTTATGTAACTAAAGCATAGTGATAAGGCCTTTAATCTCAATCAGGTTTGACTTTGCATTATATTCAAATTCGCAATCTTCCCATTTAGGTGCCCGCAACCTGGGATGAAAATTATTTGAAAAGGCAAAAGGTTCAGTAGGTATTCCAAAAAGGCCTTTATCCAATTTTCCATTACCATTCATATCCTGAAAAATGCTTATGGCATATTTTCCGTAAGGCAAATCTTTAACGGCAACAGATAAATCCTTATTCTGTGCCGGGGTAAGAGTAAATTGCCTCACAACATTCAATTTGTCGGGAAAGTCACTGCTTTGTACACAAATAGCAATAAAGATATTGTGCGTTCTGTCTTTTATACTATCGAACCTTATAATTAAATCGGGCTTAGAATCGGTTTTCATGAAAGAGCATAAGAATAATATCAAAAGTATTGAACGTATCATAACAGCATTTAGAAAAACCGTTTAACTTAATTTTTGTTCGAAATGAGATTTTGAGGCAACTAACCAACCCAGGAGTTTTACAATGTCATCCCGATTTCATTAAATCCTCTCCGGGCTCATAAGATTATTGCAGGGACGGGGTTGCGCTAACTTTTCCCCAGCAAATAAAAGAGCTATTGCTTAAATGCCAGTGCTGATTCTTTACTTATACCTACAATAACCTCGTTCCTGCGAAAGAGAAAATCCCAGGGTGCATTGTAGCCCAAGTAGCGAAAGTTATTAAAATGCTTTATCCCGCTTTCTTTTAATAACTGTTTCAATTCGTTTTCTTTTTCGGCAATCTTTTTATCTGAAGCATAGCCGCCGAAACTGATAACTGCAACATATTCCTCCTCAGTTTTATGCAGCTTAACACCGGCCCCCATAGGTGCAGGGAGGTTATTCAAATTATAGCCATCGGGCATTACAAAACTCATATTTGAGCCGCTATTATCCCAGTTCATATGAACCGGCGCTGTCATGGCTATTTTTTGGCTCTTTTCGTTACCTCCAAAAATATATCCGGCTAACACCCGAAAATTTTTACCTACACTACCGCGGTATGTAGTATCGGGATTGTTTACAGTTGCCATTACTGATTCCGGATAATATCTAAACTCAATGATGCCCTGTAATCCGATTTTTTGATAGGGCTGTTGTGGTGTTTTTGCCATGATATAATGTATTGAAATTGTTGCGCAAAGGAAAATTAATAATAGAGCTATAAGCGATTTTGTAAACATAAATAATGAACAAGCCACAAGGGGAAAGGTTTACGTAGCATAAAATTTGACTGTTCAAGAAATGGACTTAACGACCTGCTGGAACATAGGAATTGGTCTGGAAACTTAAATAATAAAGCTTAGCATGATTTAAAAAGAAAGCCAATCGGTTAGGATTGGCCTTCTGATAATAACGAGTCCCAAAATAAAACTATCTCACCACTAAAAATTTATTTACACTCAAATTTCCCCCATTATTTATGCGAAGAAAATACATTCCATTGCTTAGTTGGTTTGTATTGATTTCTAATTCCTGTGAACCGGATAAGTTTCCATTGGCAACTTTTTCTACTACCTGACCATTTAAATCAGTAATGTCTATAGTTACCGAACCGACTTCGGCCAACGAAAACTTTGCTGTAATTTGATTTGAAGCTGGATTAGGGAATAATTGCAACATAACATTATTCGATAGCCTTTCAATCCCCGTATAGACGGAAAGCGGAATAAAAGGACCACCCGAAGGTAATGACAGATATAAGCCAAAAGCCGGTCCATTATTGTTATTTGCCGGAGTTAAGAAACCCGACGCATATACAACACCGGCGCTATCTGCTAACCCGGTCACGTTTGCGGAATAAGAGGCTATAACAGATGATTCAGATGAATCTTTAATTTCGATTACATAGTTTCCTGCAGGGACAGAAACATAAGGCGTTGAATGAGCATATTGTAATCCCTGAACAAGTGTTGCGCCTCCCTGAACAACCACACTTACCGCTGGAGCGTCTGTAGCCCCATGAAATATGGCGAGATCAACATTAGATGAGTTTGTAGAAACAGTTTGCGCATTGGGAATCACATCCAGCTTAAAGGCTGTACTAATGCCGGACGGATTGCTGGCAAAACCATTTCCAACAACACCTGATGCTACTACAACGTAATTTGCATTGGCGGCAAGATTGATACTATCAAATGTAGCTATTGCCTGAGTAACTGAGGTTGAATTTGGCGGAGCTACAGCAACGGTATGGTTAACCCCGGACAGAACCTTGATAAACGGCGTCGCGGTACGGAATTTGAAATTTGATATGGCTTTCGATCCGTCAAGATAAACATCAACTGAATCGGCTCCTGGTGCAGCGCAGTTATGAGCAATTTGTACATTGGCGAAAGTCTGAGCAGGCAGTGTTATTACAGTGCCATTTGTTAGCACTGCGATAAGTGCAAAAGCGGGGCCGTTATTATTCATAGATGGAGTTAAAAAACCCGATGCAAGAACAACGGCAGCGCCACCGTCTAAGGAAGATATGTCGGCAAGATAATTAGCCACGGCAGTATTGGTGCCGGTAGGATATATACTTATGGGATACCAGGTTGCCGGAACCGTCAGGTAACCAGCATGCGATCCGTATTGAAGATTTGTAGCTAATGCTGATCCCCCGGTAATTTTAATGTCTACTCCAGGGGCATCTGTAGCACCGTGGAAAATAGCCAGATTTACATTGCCGGAAGGAGCAGAAATTTTGGCATTGGCAATTACGTTTAAGGTAAATGCGGTGCTTAGGCTATTCGGGTTGGCAGCAAAGCCTGATCCCACAATGCCTGATGCAATAACAACATAGTTGCTGTCGGCGGCCAGTGGCCCCGCAGTAAACGATTTAATACTGTCGGCTATGGATGCAGAATTTGGAGCAGCTACAGTAATTGTATGCTTCACACTTGCCAGAAGATTAATAAAAGGAGTTGCACTGCGGAATTTAAAGCTGTTTAAAGCCTTGGCACCGTCGATATAAACATCTACTGAATCTGCCGCTGGTGCTGCGGAATTATGAATCACTTGTATGTTAGCGAAAGTTTGAGTTGGCAATGTTATAACAGTACCATTGGCCAACACAGCAATAAGTGCAAAAGCGGGGCCATTATTATTCATCGATGGAGTCAAAAAGCCCGATGCGAGAACTACGGCAGCGCCACCGCCTAATGAAGACAGGTCGGCGAGATAATTAGCCACGGCAGTATTGGTGCCGGTGGGATAAATACTGATGGGATACCAGGTTGCAGGAACCGTAAGATAACCGGCATACGAGCCGTACTCCAGATTTGTTGCTAATGTGGCACCTCCGGTAATTTTAACATCCACTCCGGGTGCGTCCGTAACCCCATGAAAAATAGCCAGATTTACGTTACCTGCTGGAGCAGAAGTTTTCGCATTGGCAATTACGTTCAAGGTAAATGCTGTACTTAGGCTATTCGGGTTGGCAGCAAATCCGGCTCCCGCAATACCTGATGCTATTACCACGTAATTGCTGTCAGAAGCCAATGGTCCGACTGTGAAAGATTTAATTGAATCAGCTAATCCAGTGGAGTGTTTTGTGGCTACCACAACACTAAGTGCTACACCAGATGGTAGATTAATAAAGCCAGTGGCTGTCCGAAAGGCTACACTGGGTAAAGCTAAAGTACCATTAACGTAAATATCAACTGTATCAGCCGCGGGCGCTGCACAATTGTGAATAATCTGAACGTTCGCTGTCTGTGCGAACGACGCGAACCATGTTCCCAGTAGGAACACTGTCAACATTTGTTTTAAGACCATCGTTTTTTTCATAAAAATTATTGTTTAGTTATTTTGAATAATAGTTAAACAATAAGTTTTTAAATAAGTTCAGGAAAATAGATTTTTCTTTTTTAAAGATAGTTCCTAAATAACAGCGGTTGTATTAATCTAAAACAAATTTAACAGATTATATCATTGATAATCATTTGTTTAAAATATTAATTATCAAAATTACACAGGGTTGATCTTGTAATTCATTATAACTAAACATGCCTTAATACAAAAACGGATATCATAAATCCGAACTTTCCGAAAAATATTTTGTTTAAACTATTATAAACTTAATTAAACAATAAAATTCGATGAAAGACATGAAAAACACCCTTGAAATGGATGAAATAGGTGAGAATCATCTGATGACTTCAATTGAAACACCCATACGTGAAGATGCTTTTGCTTTGGACGATGAACTCAAGATTGAGTTGATAGAAGAAAAATTCAGGGATATCATGAATATTCTTGGCCTTGATCTGAACGATGACAGCTTGAAAGGAACTCCGCACCGCGTTGCCAAAATGTATGTAAAAGAGATATTTAGCGGTTTAAACCCAGCCAATAAACCAAAGATAGCTCTCTTCGAAAACAAATACCAGTATAAGGAAATGCTGGTTGAAAAGGATATAACCTTTTACAGCAACTGTGAACATCATTTTGTGCCGATTATCGGTAAGGTACACGTTGCTTATATAAGTAATGGATCCGTAATAGGCCTTTCTAAAATAAACCGTATTGTCCAGTATTATGCCAAGCGTCCTCAGGTGCAGGAAAGGCTAACAATACAAATCGCGAATGCCTTAAAAGATGCATTAAAAACAGAGGATGTAGCGGTAATAGTTGATGCGCATCATCTTTGCGTTTCTTCCCGTGGAATTCAGGATATAAACTCTTCAACAGTTACGTCAAGTTACAATGGAAAATTTTTAAGCGAACAATTGCGCAATGAGTTCCTAAGTTATACCGGTTTCCCGAAGTAGCTTAATTAATTTGCTGTCGTGTTACAGTTTAAACTGGGAAGTGAGAAGTATAGTGAAATAATAAAAAATAAGAATGGCGCAATATTCAATCAGAGAAGTGGAAAATCTTTCCGGCGTAAAAGCTCATACTTTGCGCATTTGGGAACAGCGATATACTTTCCTTAAACCGAAACGAACGAAAACCAATATTCGTTATTATGACGATGAGCAACTCCATTTGTTGGTTAATATCGGAACACTGAATCGCAATGGTGAAAAGATTTCGAAAATTGTTCAGTCAGGTACTGATGAATTGCAAAGGCGTGTTTCTGATTTATATAAACTAACCAACGAAGCGGGCGATCTGGTGGATGCGTTAATTCATTGCATGATTGACTTTGATGAGCAGAAGTTTGAACAAATATTGGACCGTTCAATTATAAGGCTGGGATTTGAAATCACGTTCTCTGATTTAATCATCCCTTTCATGACCAGGACCGGTGTATTATGGCTAACAGGGAAGATAAGAATTTCGCAGGAACACTTTATGACTACGCTTATCCGGCGAAAACTTACGGTTGCCATAGATGCCCAAGCCATCAGGTCAAATGAAAAATCAAGGAGATATCTCCTGTTTTTACCCGAAGGCGAGTTTCATGACCTGATGATTTTATATACGGAATACATTCTTCGGAAAAACAACCAGGTTGTTACTAATCTGGGCGCATCATTGCCAATCGGGGAATTAAGTTTCATGGCTGATTCATTTAAACCGGATTTCATAGTAACATTTATTACTGTCCCTATCAGGGGTTATACGGTGACTGAATATTTGGGGGAAATAGCCACTTTATTACCTGGGGCAGGAATTATTGCCGGCGGATCTCAGACGGAATCTCTCAGGGATGAAAATGTTCCGAACTGTAATATCGTTCGTTCGTATAGTGATTTTATAAAGTTGATAATGTGATTTCAAAAGCAGGTAAATATAGCAATGATTGCTGCCGAATAATCTGACGGAGTAGATTTCTATAAGTAACCAATCATTTATCGGGATTGAAAAAAATAATTCTCAACATGCCCGTTTATAGCTTAACCAGAACTCAGAAAGTACCAGCCCCCTTACCACAGCTGTGGGATTTTATAACCTCGCCAGCCAATCTCAAATTAATAACGCCGGCATATATGGGGTTTGAAATATTAACGCCTAATCTGCCTGAAAAAATTTATCCCGGCATGATAATCAGCTACCATGTAACTCCGGTGGCGGGAATAAAAATGCTATGGGTTACTGAAATTACGCAGGTTAAAGAATATGCATTTTTTGTGGACGATCAAAGAGTGGGACCATACAGCCTGTGGCATCATCAACACCATATTCAAAAAATTGACGGCGGTGTTTTGATGACAGACATTGTAAACTACCAACCCCCGCTTGGGCCTCTTGGCGCTATAGCAAATGCATTATTTCTGAAAAGGCAGCTAAATGAAATATTTACCTTTCGTTTTAGCGCCATGGAAAGGATATTTGGAAAGTTCTGATTAAACTATTTAATACAATTTTAAGTGGTCAGTTTAAGAATATGCACAAAGTACTTATTACCGGAGGAACCGGTCTGATTGGAACAAGATTGACGGAAATGCTCCTTACAAAAGGCTACCTGATTCATTATCTGGGCCGCGAGAAAAGGGAATGGCGGGATGAAAGAATTAAATCGTTTGTTTGGAATATTGAAAAAGGTAAGGTTGATAAAGCTGCATTTGATGGGGTTGAAACGGTCATTCACCTGGCCGGTGCCGGTGTGGCAGACAAGAGATGGACACCGGCCAGAAAAAAAGAAATTATGGATAGCCGCGTACTTAGCGGTAATATTATTTACAAGTTCCTTAAAACCAATGCACACCAGGTAAAAACGTTTATTAGCGCCAGCGCCGTTGGTTATTACGGCGACTGCGCTGATGAAATAATTATTGAGGAACATAAACCGGGCAAGGACTTTTTGGCCACAGTTTGTAAAAAATGGGAGATGGCCGCCATAAAAATTGGCGAACTGGGTATTAGAGAACTGAGGTGCCGCATAGGAATTGTACTGGCCCGAAATGGCGGAGCCTTGCCCGAGTTGACGAAAACCTTGTCCCTGGGTTTCGCCACATACTTTTCAAAGCAACCGCTTTATTATCCCTGGGTAAATCTGGATGACGTTTGTGGGGTGATGATTTATGGCCTTGAAAATACAAAATTACATGGCCCATATAATACAACGGCCCCCACAGCCTTACCCATGAAAACATTGATGCAGGAAATAGTAAAAGTCAAAAATACCGGTGCAATTTTACTCCCAGCCCCGGCCTTTGCAATTAAAATAGGACTTGGGGAAATGAGTGAGGCAGTGCTCAACAGCCAAAGGTGCAGTGCCGGTAAACTCTTAAGCGCCGGTTATAAATTTGCTTTTGCAGATGAAAAGCAGGCACTGAAGAACGTTCTGTCTTAAGCAAGCCTTAGTTGAGGTGCAATACGATTTCAACTAAAAAAAAACAAACTTTTTGCAACAATGCTTGTTTAATGACACCATTAGCATAATAACCAAAATATTTTCATGTGACTAATCTTCAAAAAAAAATCGTAACTGCTTTCGCCATATTAGTTACTACCGCTTTTGTAACGGCAGGTTTAGCTAACCGAAGCATTGATTCAAACTATACACTGAAATTCTCAACATCCGCAGCAAGTGGCACATTTTCGGGATTAAAAGGCTTAGTTGCGTTTTACCCTGAGGACTTAAACAAATCTAAAATTGAGGTAACTGTTGATGCTACATCCGTAAATACGGGCAGCAGTTTAAAAGATACCCATGCCAAAAGCGAAGAATGGCTGAATACCGGTAAGTACCCGCTCATTAAATTTACTTCTACCACGTTCAAAAAACAGAATGATCGGTTTATAATTAACGGAAACATGGAGCTGCGAGGGGTTGTTAAACCAGTAGAAATTCCTTTTACCTATAAAGAAGAAAACGGTAAAGCCATCTTTTCGGGTACTTTTTCAATTAACCGGAGCGATTATGGTGTATCAGGTTCGGGCCTGAAGGCAAAAATTGTGGGCGAAAACGTGAAGGTAAATTTCAATATACCAACCGGTAAAATCTAATGGGTTCTCTACAAAAAAATTATATGACATTGACCACATCTCTCTTGGAAAACAAAGTCTCTGTACCCCGCGAATTTAACAGGATAGCTTCTTCCTATGATTTCGCAACTCAATTGAGTCGAGGATACCAGGAAGACCTCGATACCAGTGCTATTAGAATGAACTTAAAAGGCGATGAAAAATTGCTTGACCTGTGCTGCGGAACAGGTAAATCTACCCTTGCATGTTTAAAGCAATTACAATCAGGAACCATAGTTGGGGTAGACAATTCTGAAGGAATGCTGTTAGAAGCTGATAAAAAATTCACCACGCAAATTAGTTCAGGCAAGGTTGTTTTTGTATTGAGTGATGCCATGCAACTTAACTTTCCCGATAATTCGTTTGATGTTGTTTTTATAGCATACGGGCTACGCAACATGCCTGACTACGAAAAAGCATTAAAGGGTATTAACCGTATATTAAAACCGGGAGGCAAAATCTGCATCCATGATTACTGTATCAATGATAATATTTGGGCCAAAGCATATTGGGCGATACTGGGCTATGGTTTTATAGTTCCGTTTTGCACTGTACTTTCGGGCAGTTCTAGAATTTATACTTACCTGGTTAAAAGCGTACTAACTTTTCTTAACCCAGGACAGGTAAAAAATTTGCTGGAGCAAACAGGATTTAAAAATGTTGAAGTTAATCCCCTAACGGGATGGAGAAAACCCATTTTGCACACTTTTGTAGCCGTTAAGGCGTAAGCCGTCAGCTACTATGGATTATTATTTAAAAATATTTTAATTTATTGAATCGATTTTAATATCGATAATTATCGGGCTTTGTGAATGATTATCAATTGGTTAGCAAATGACAAAATGCAACGTAGTTATTTTACCCCATTAGATTTCATCGTACATAGTAATATTTATGTTGGTTTTATCTATAAAAACAAATCGGTCTAACTATATTTCCGAAACGCATGGAAATGTGACATTGAATTTTTTACTTTTTTGATTTTGTGTGAATAAAAAGATTAAAACGGCTATAATAATTGGTTCAGGCATTGGAGGCCTCGCCACGGCAATCCGTCTTGCGCGCAAGGGCTATGCCGTTAAGGTGTTTGAAGCTAACCCCGATTTCGGCGGTAAGGCTACTAAAATTGAAAAAGACGGATTCTTCTGGGGCTTTGGCCCTTCGCTTTTTACCTTACCCGAATTGTTGGATGAACTTTTTGTATTATGTAATCGTAAGCCATCAGATTATTATAAATATCATCGCGTTGATCCGATTTGTAACTATTTTTTTCCTGATGGAACTCGACTAAGCGCACATGCCGACCGCGAAAAGTTTGCCGCCGAAATAGAGACCAAAACCGGTGAACCTGCTCGGCACGTAATTAGCCATTTAAACCAAATTCAAAAAGTATATCAGGTAACGAAAGATATTTTTCTCTTTAAGTCGTTGCACAAATTACGCACTTATCTAGCCTTTAAATCGTTGCGTGCTTTATTCAATATATCAACTATTGGTATTGGCACTAACATGAATGTGGCAAACAGCCGCAGGTTTAAAGATAAAAGAGTAATACAACTGTTTAACCGGTATGCCACCTACAACGGCAGCGACCCTTATATTGCCCCATCTACCTTAAATGTAATTGCGCACCCCGAGTATAACCAGGGTGCATACTTTTTGGATGGCGGCATGCCCGATTTATCACATGGCCTGCACCAACTGGCAGTTGAACTAGGTGTTGAATTTGTTTTTAATGCCAAGGTTGAAAAAATTGTGGTGAGCAATAAAACAGCCACCGGTGTTTATGTAAACGGAAGTTTTTACCCAGCAGAGGTGGTGGTTAGTAATATGGATATAGTTTATACCTATCAAAAACTGATGCCGGAACAAAAAGCTCCTGTTAAAGTTATTCAAAGTCCGAAATCAACTTCTGCGGTAATTTTTTATTGGGGTATTAAAGGTAAATTTCCGGAGCTTGATTTACACAACATCTTCTTTAGTGATAATTACCCGGTCGAGTTTGACTATCTTACAAACAAAAAACTTATTTATAAAGACCCCACGGTATATGTTTTCATAAGTACGAAATACCAGCCCAAACACTCCCCTGATGGTTGCGAAAACTGGTTTACATTAATTAATGTACCGCACGATGCGGGCCAGGACTGGGACGTATTGGTAGCAGAGGCAAGAAAGAATGTGATAGCCAAGCTGAGCAAAAACCTGGGCATCGATATTGAACCATTGATTAGTTCTGAAACAATCAATACCCCAAAAACCATTGAGGCTAAAACACATTCTTACCTGGGTTCTTTATATGGTAACGCATCTAACGACAAGTATTCGGCATTTCTGCGGCATCCCAATTTCAGTAGTGAAGTCAGGAACCTGTACTTTTGCGGAGGAAGCGTTCATCCCGGTGGCGGGGTTCCCCTTTGTTTACTTTCAGCAAAGATAATTGATGGCCTTATCCGTTAAACCTTCCTTTAATTTTCCACATTTTGCATCCGTTGCCCTGGTTGTAATGGTAATTAGCCACCTTATAGGTATAGTGGGGCTTAACAGCAATAGATATAACGAACTTTTTGAAAGTATTGCAAGTATAAACCTACTGCTCAGCTTTATATTAGTTATAGTTTTTCACACACCGGTAAACCGTAACCTGTTTTTGTTTTGCATTTTCAGTTTTATACTTGGCATGGGCGCCGAAATAACCGGTGTTAATACCGGTTATCCTTTTGGCCTTTACCACTATACACCCTCATTCGGCCGACGGGTGGCGGGCGTGCCATACATTATAGGCATTAACTGGATTTTGCTGAGTTATGTTGCAGGGGTGGTGGTAAACGGACGCCTAATCGGAGAGTGGCAGAAAATAGCTGGTGCTTCATTTTTAATGGTGGCTATTGATTTGTTACTGGAAGGTTTTGCCACCAGGCATCATTTATGGACATGGCAAGCTGATGCTCCACCTTTTCAGAATTACGTTTCGTGGTTTATAATATCAGCTATTATTCAAGTGGCTTTTCGAAGGCTTATTCCATTTTCAGTCAACCCCAATGCTGCCGCGTATTTGATAATCCTTCTGCTTTTTCTTTTCGCGGATCTGTTGATCTACATTATTCATTGAACTTTATAAGCTAGCGCTTACCCTTTTGTGCTACAGCCTGGTAACATTGCCCCTCCTTACATCAGGTAAAATAATTTGCTCTTTTTGTTTAAGGAATATTAAAATAACTTTGACAAACAAGATGGGCCAGTATTCAATAAAAGAAGTGGAAACCTTATCGGGCGTAAAAGCGCACACACTTCGCATTTGGGAGGAACGCTATGCTTTTTTAAGGCCTAAACGCACCAATACCAACATCCGCTATTATAATGATGAGCAATTGCGTCTGCTTTTAAACGTGGCAACCCTGAACCGGCACGGAATGAAAATTTCAAAAATTGCTGGTTTGCAGAAAAGTGATTTAGTCAATGAAGTTCTGAAGGTTTATGAATCCACCACTCAGCCCGATGTTCTGCTTGATTCATTGGTGCACGCGATGTTGGATTTTAGCGAAAAGCGGTTTGAAAGAACGCTGTCGGCGGCAGTTATAAAACTAGGGTTTGAAGATGCTTTTACCAGACTTGTTTTCCCGTTTTTGATCCGTACGGGGGTGCTATGGGCTACCGGATCTTTGCGGGTGGTACAGGAACACTTTATGTCGAACCTGATACGCCGTAAAATATGCACCGCTATTGATGGTTTGTATGTAGAGCCCAACCGCAAATCAAGGAAATTCGTTCTTTTTCTTCCTGAACGAGAAACCCATGAATTACTGTTGTTGTTTATAGAATATATTATACGCAGACACAACCATGAAGTAACTTACCTAGGCTGCTCGATACCATTTAATGAACTCAGCTATGTAGAGAAAGAACTAAAACCGGATTTTTTGATCACCTACCAAACTGTTGCCGCGGAAGAAATGTCATTTAGTGATTACTTAAAGCTACTTTCAACTACTTTCCCATCCTGTAAAATATTAATCGCTGGATCGAAATTTAAGGAAGTGCAACTAAAACTGCCTTCCAATTGTATTCCCATCCAATCGGTCGAGGACCTTTTAAAGTCCATCTGCTAATCCCTGTCGTACCTAACGTTACGCCACCATGCTTATGTTATATGATAAGTCTTAACCGTGTTATTTAATTTTATCAAGGCCGTTTTTGTTAAAAATTTATTGTTCAATCTTTTAACAAAAACATTAAACAATAAATTTGGTATTATTCAGCAATTGTTTATTTTTGTGGAACTTTTAATCAATTATTTTAAACAAAATAAAACACTCATGATAGCCTCATTTCAACGAGAAACCGATATAAGCCAGTACCAGCAAATGCTGCGTCCGTTTGCTTTTAACCTTACCCAAAGCCGTGAAGAAACTGAAGACCTGATACAGGATACCTTTTACCGCGCCCTGGCCAACCAGGAAAAATTTAGTGAAGGTACCAACATTAAGGGATGGTTGTTTACCATTATGCGCAACATCTTTATTAATAACTACCACAAAAAACAAAGATGCTCAACCATACTCGATGGCTCAGAAAACCAGTACCTGCTGAATAATAACAGCAAGACTGAAAGAAATGGCTCGGAGGGTTTGTTCCTGGCAGAGGCCATTGAAAAAGCGATGGAAGGGGTTAGTGAAGATTTTAGAGACCCGTTTATGATGCACTTTAACGGTTTTCACTACGATGAGATTGCCAAAAAATTCGGGTTGCCGCTGGGCACTGTAAAGAGCAGAATATTTTTTGCACGGAAAGTATTACAGGCCAATTTAAAAAGCATGGGTATTACCAGCTCTGCATCCAATAACTAAACCAGCAATGAACAGCCCCAGAAAAATAGTTGTGATTGGTAGTGGCTTCGCAGGTCTTTCAGCGGCAGCCCTATTGGCTCAGTCAGGCCATCATGTTACTGTTTTAGAAAAGAACAGCCAACCCGGTGGCCGTGCAGGAATCTGGGAAAAGGACGGATTTACTTTCGATATGGGCCCAAGCTGGTACTGGATGCCCGAGGTTTTTGAAAACTTCTATAAGCTATTTGGTAAAACAACTTCAGATTTTTACGAGCTAAAGCGCCTGGACCCCGGGTACCGTATTTTCTATAAAAACGAAGAACAGATTGATGTGCCCGCATCACTTGAGGAACTGGTAAATCTTTTTGAACAAAAGGAAAAGGGTAGCGGAGCAAAGTTGAAAAAGTTTTTAGCTGAAGCCAGATACAAATACGAAACCGCCATGAGCGATTATGTGTTCCGCATTTCCGATTCGGTAACCGAATACCTGGATTTAAAACTTTTGATAAAGAGCTTTCAGATGCAGATTTTCCAATCACTGCGTAGTGAAGTGAGGAGCAAATTCAGTAATCCCTCACTGGTTAGTCTGCTTGAGTTTCCGGTGCTGTTTTTGGGTTCAACACCTGATAAAACGCCGGCCATGTATAGCATGATGAATTATGCCGACCTGGTTTTAGGTACCTGGTACCCCATGGGTGGCATGAACCAGATTGTAAAAGCCATGGTTAAACTTGCTGAAAGCAATGGGGTTAAGATTTTACTGAATAAAGAGGTTACCAAAATTGAAATACGGAATAAAAAGGCCAAACGTATTTATACTACCGGTGAAGTTTTTGATGCTGATATAGTAGTTGCCGGCAGCGATTATCACCACACCGAGCAGTTCTTATTAAGCGAAGCTCACCGCACATACGATAACACCTATTGGCAGAAGCGGACAATGTCGCCATCATCATTGTTATTTTACATTGGTGTAAACAAGTGCCTGACGGGCCTGCTGCACCACAACCTGTTTTTCGACGCCGATTTTGAACAGCACGCCAACGAGATTTATGACACGCCGCAATGGCCCACCAATCCTTTGTTCTACGCCTGTTTAACCTCCAAAACCGACCCCACCGCAGCGCCCGAAGGAATGGAAAACCTTTTTTTATTAATGCCCCTGGCACCGGGCATAGAAGATAACGAGCAGCTGCGGCAAAAGTATTTCAGTATGATGGTTGAAAGAATGGAAAAAAGAATTGGCCAGAAGTTCAGGGCCAACATCATTGTAAACCGCAGCTACTGCATCAAAGATTTTGAGAAAGATTATAACTCGTTTAAAGGTAACGCATATGGTCTTGCCAATACATTAAAGCAGACTGCCATCCTTAAGCCAAAGATGATTTCAACTAAGGTCAACAACCTGTTTTATACCGGTCAGTTAACTGTGCCTGGGCCGGGTGTGCCGCCCTCCATCATATCAGGGCAGATAGTAGCCAAAGAGGTGAACAAACAAATTGAAAAGCAACTTATTTAACCAATAAAACAAGCACCATGTTTGCATTATTTGATGAAACATCTGCTACCTGCAGCAGAAAAATTACCGAAGCTTACAGCACATCGTTTTCGCTGGGCATTAAAACATTAAGTAAAGAAATGCGCGAGCCCATTTATGGGATTTACGGCATGGTGCGCTATGCCGATGAAATAGTAGATACCTTCCACAATTTTGATAAAAAGTTCCTGCTCGAAAAATTCAAACGCGATACTTACGAAGCCATTGAACAGCGCATCAGTTTAAACCCCGTGCTGTTTTCATTTCAAAAAGCGGTGAATCAATACGGTATTTCGCTTCAGCTTATTGAAGCTTTTTTCAAAAGCATGGAAACTGATTTATATCAAACGGCGTATGGCGAACAAGGCTACCAGGAATATATTTATGGCTCAGCCGAAGTGGTTGGGCTCATGTGCCTGCGCATTTTTAGCAATGGCGATGAGGCGCTTTACCAGAAACTTCAACCGGCTGCGCGCTATTTGGGCGCCGCTTTTCAGAAAGTAAATTTTTTACGCGATATGAAAAGCGATTTTGATGAGCGCGGCAGGGTTTACTTTCCGGGTATTGATTTCAATAATTTCGGAGAGTGCGCCAAGCAGCAAATTGAGCGGGAAGTAGCTGTAGATTTTAAAAACGCATACGATGGAATTGTGCAACTACCAATTGGTGCAAGGGCCGGTGTATTACTGGCCTACAAATATTACATCCACCTGTTTAACCGGATTAAAAAAGTTCCGGTATCTGAAATAAAAGAATCACGGGTCCGGGTTCCCGATTTTGAAAAAATGTTTATTCTGGTTGAAACGCTGGCACAGCAACAATTAGGTATGCGCCTTGGATAAACACTAAGGCCTTTATGGATTCAATATTTGCTTTATGAAATGGACGTACCTGCTTATCAATTTGTTCACTATTCTTATCCCCGCGTTACGTTCGGCAGAGACTAAGCTTCAGTTTAATCGTAAGATAAAGTATTTTTTTCCGGGCATGATATTTACGGCCATATTTTTTATTGTTTGGGATTACTTTAAAACCAAGGCAGGTGTGTGGGGATTTAACGACAAGTATATCCTCGGCATCAGATTTTTCGGGCTGCCTGTTGAGGAGTTTCTCTTTTTTATTACCGTGCCTTATGCCTGCACTTTTATTTATGAGGCGATAACCATTTTTTTCAGTTCAAAAATTCGGGATGGTAAGCAGAGGTATGTGCTTTTGTTTTTAAGTGCATGGTCCTTCGCGGTTTCTTTTTTGCTTGTAGGTAAAGCGTATACCTTCTCCGTGCTTTTTATCGGGGGGCTGGTGTTTCCCATAGTTACTTTGCTCATGCCTGGCAACAGCCTGAATATTTTTTTTATCACCTACCTTATTTCGCTGGTTCCCATGGCAGTGGTAAATGGTTTGCTAACCGGTTTACCTGTGGTTACCTATGATGATACACAAAACCTGGGCATCCGTATCGGTACTATACCGGTAGAGGATTTTCTTTACGCCGCTATCCTGCTCTCCATGAATATTTCATTGTATCAATGGCAAAAAAACGGCAAACCATCACTTCTAAATTTTAAATGATGATAAGTAACCAATGGTACCTGGTTTGTTTTGAAGACGAACTGAAAAAAGGGCAAATACTTAAGCGCAAAATTATTGGCGAAGAGCTGGTGGTATTTAAAACCCACAGCGGAAAAGTATGTGTGCTAAAGGACCGGTGCTGCCACCGAAATGTGCATTTATCGCTGGGTTATGTAAAAGGCGAGCATATTAAATGCGGCTACCACGGCTGGGAGTTTGGCGATACCGGAAAGTGCGAACATATACCCTCATTGCCCCCGGATGAGAAAATACCGAAGGCCACTTGCGTAAAAAGTTATGACGTTGAAGTAAAACACAAAGCCGTATGGGCCTACTTTGGCGACCCCGAAAAAAAAGCCGGGGCGCAGATTCCGCCGTTTACCGAACTGGATAAATGGCCCATGGTGTATAATTATCACGTGGTTAAGGGCAACATTAAACTGGTAGCCGAAAGCCTTTTCGATTCGCACCACATTAACCATGTGCACCGCAACAGTATAAAAACGTTATTGGGTAACCTGCATCATGAGAAGCCGGACTATCATCTTGCTGTAACCGAAAAATCTCTACACGGATGGTATTTGCGCGATAATGAAAACAGCGTTTTCGAAAAAATATATTTTGGTTTTGAAGATAAAGTAGAGGCGCATTTTGGTTTTTGGTTTCCGCATAGCAGCATGCTGCACCTTAAGTTTCCGGCGCACCTGGGAATGCCTGCCCGGCAAATGGTGATATATGAGCACTTTTACGAAATAGACGACGAGAATGTGATGATGATACAGATAACCACCTGGCACCGTATTTTTCAATACAACCCCTGGTTTGCCAAATGGTTTATGCTGAATAAAAGCATGAAAATTGTGGAAGAAGATATTGCCTTTTTAGAGAGCAATAAATACTGGCACAGCAAAGAAAAACTGAATGATTTATTGATAAGGCCCGATGAACTCACTTTTGAGTTTACCAAACTGTGGAATAAAAACGTAAAAGAAAATGCTGCGAAAAGCTATCAGAAGGAAACTTCAGAATTATAGGGTAAAGCTGAATGAGCCTGATGCCTCGCTGCCTTTTTTTTTGAAGGAAAGAAAAACAGTGGCGGTTATTGGCGGAGGTATTGCCGGCATCAGCGCCGCCTGCAATTTAAGCGAACGGGGATTTGACGTCCAAATATTCGAAAAGGAACATTACGTGGGCGGCAAGGTTGGCAGCTGGCAGTTTGAATCGAACGGTGAGCAGTTGCGTACTGAACACGGCTTTCATGGCTTTTTCCGGCAGTATTATAATCTCAGAAATTTTTTAAAAAAGATTGATGCGTATAAACATCTTATACCCATAGATGATTATACCATTATATTCGACAAGGATAAAAAGCAGGGCTTTAAAGGCTTGGATAAAACGCCAGTGCTGAATGTGCTCGACCTCCGCAAATTTGGTATTGTAACCTGGAAAACATTTATCAACCCGCTGGGTATGCCGTTTCTCAATTTATTGAAGTTTGATTTTGAAAGCACCTATAAAAAATTCGATGCCGAAAGTTTTGCATCATTTGCCAACCGCACTATGATGAACCCTAAAATGCGGCTGGTGTTTAATTCTTTTTCCAGGGCGTTTTTTGCAGAGCCCGAAGATATGTCGCTGGCCGAGTTAATTAAGAGTTTTCATTTCTACTTTTTAAGCAATGAAGATGGCCTGGTTTACGATGTTTTAGACAGTGATTTTCAAAACAGCTTCATTTCGTACTGCGAGGACTTCCTTAAAAACCATGATGCCTGTATTAACTACTCAACCCCCGTAACAAAACTGGAGAAAACCGCACAGGGCTTTAACGTGAACGAACAACATTTTGATTACTGCGTGTTGTGCACGGACGTAAAACATACCAAAAAATTAATGTCCGCCTCGCAGGGTTTTGAAACTTACGCGGAAATACTTTCAAAATTAACGGCGCTAAAACATTCGGGCAGGTACGCCGTGCTAAGGTTGTGGACCAACCGGTTTGAATCAGACCCAACACTGCCGTTTTTTATTTTTACCGACCGGTTAAAATGTTTGGATAGCGTTACGCTTTACCATAAAATGGAAAAGGAATCAGTCGACTGGAGCAAGGAGCATGATGGAGGCATTTTTGAGTTGCACAGTTATTCGGTACCCAAGGATTTAGTAACGGACGAAGAGGTAAAAACACATTTACTGCGCGAGTTTTATCATTATTTTCCGGAGATGGAAGGAATGAAAACCTGCCACGAATATTTTCAGCACAAAGATGATTTTCCGGCATTTCATACCAACCAGTATGCCAGCAGGCCTGAAGTAAAAACGGGTGTTCCGGGATTCTACCTGGCAGGCGATTGGGTAAAAATGGATAACTGCAGCATGCTGATGGAAGCGGCTTACACATCGGGCGCCATTGCCGCAAATTATATTATGCAAGCCGAAGGACTTCGGGAAAACCAATTAGAAAGCGTGCCGATAAAGGGCATTTTTGCTTAGCATTTATATTTAATTTTTGGATTAACCAGATAAGCCGCAAAGCTCCATTATATCTTTGTAAGTCAATGGAGGCGATGAAACAAATCTGTTGATTAAGTTACCTAATATGTTCTTTCGAATGTTTTTCCCTCTTCGATTAAATCGGTAGAAAAATTCATCCAAATAATTTTCAAAATGTTGCTTAGAACAATGATGATGAATACCTCGTAGCCAATTCTTCATGTTCAGTATTACTAAATGTATTTCCTTAAAGTTTTCTCCCCCATCTGACAATTCATATCCCATATTCGGATATTCGGCCATTAAGGCTCTATATCCATAAAAGCCGTCAACCCTTACATCAGCCATTGGATGCACACACCAGTCAAACACTCTGCGTAAACTCGGTGTCGTAAAGTCTGCGATGGCTAAAGCATAAGCTCTACCCATCCGGCCACCATCCTTTACTTCTACTGCTACCTGGGCATGTTTCTTCCCTTCTAAACTCCGTCCCTGCATATTAGACCGGTGGCCTCCAACTCCGAACTCATCTATATCTACTTGTCCTTCAAGTATAACTGGGGACTTGCTCTTCATAGCTTGCTGGGCCTTGCGCCTGAATAGCCAAGCAGTTTTCTGGTTAACATCAATCTCATTAGATAACTCGGTGCTGGATATGCCCTTTTTCTTCGAACCTATCCGAAACAAGGCCATGAATGCCTTGTGTATCCCGAATTTGCACTTATGAAACATCGTATTAGCTGTTACAGATTCATCATAGCGACAGCTTTTACATCTTCTGGCATAGAGTGTATAGCCTTTGCCGTATTCGTTACAACCGCATTTTTGACAGCTAAATCCGTCTTTCCACTTTTGCTCCGCCAAATAACGATAGCATGATTCATCATCAGGGTATTTTTCAAAGAACGATTGAATACTAATTTGCTTTTTCATAACCATTTTTCAGCAAATTTACCCTGTCACTACGCAATGTATTTGCGCTGTTGCGGACTAAATGGTTAATCCAATTTAATTTTTTATACCAGTAAGCTTTAGATAGATGTTATTATAGATATGATGATAAGCAGGTAGCTTATATATCTTTTCCCTAAACTTCGTTTTAAGTCCTGTATGTTTAATATCTAGGGGCATTCTCTAACTTTCTTTCAAATCTGCGGAGTTACTTGAAGCTTTGCCAAATCAAATCCTTTTTCCTTCAGCCTGAATAATATTTGCTGATAAACCGAATCATTCATTTTGGGTGTTCTCGATAAAATCCATGTTGCCACAGTAATTGGGGGTGTATTGCTTTGTGCTCTAGCTTATTATTTTAAGACACATTAATCACTAAATATATTTATATTATTAATTTATTTAGTGATTGTTATCTTCCGGAATACAAACTTCCCATCAATATAAAGGCGAAGAAGGTAAACGCCACTTGCGCTTATAGGCAAATCGAAATCCTGATTAAGCATTCCAATTTTCAATTCGTAACTTTGGGTGTAAATGATTTGTCCAACTGAATTCATGAAGGAAAGCCCCACATTACTGCCGAATTCTGATTTAAGGATAACCTTGAAAGTTCCGTTGTTGGGATTGGGATAAATTACAACCGATAGGCCGCTTTCTATGACCCCAATTCCTACATAATCCAACACCAGTATGTTTCTGGTGACTGAATCTGCGCACCCATTGCCATCCACATAGGTATATGTTATTGTATGAGAGCCCACCCCAGCGGATGAGGGATTAAAGATGCCGTTTATTACCCCCTCTCCAGAATAAGATCCACCATCTGGGTTTCCTCCGCCTAATTGGAAAGAAGGGGTGTTGTTAAACACACTATTGAAGGTATCAAGTGAAACTATCGGCAATGGATTTACTACTATATTGATAGGATTGGCCATACCGACGCATCCTTTTGCATCGATAACGGTTAACATATAGTTTCCAGGGCCGTCGACGATAATCGAACGAGTTACCTCACTTGTACTCCAAAGGTAAGCTCCGCTTATGGATGAGAAAAGAATGACACTATCTCCATTGCAGAACGTGGTTGGTCCATTGCTGTATATTACCGGTAGTGGTAATGAGTCTACTCTTACTGTTATAGGTAATGAAGAACCAGAACAACCATTTGAATCTGTTACGGTCAGCGAATAATTACCAGAAACACTTATTGTTACTCTTTGGGTTGTATCGAAATTGTTCCATAAATATGTTCCCGCAATTGAAGACGAAAGCACTACATTGCTGCCTTGACAGAAGGTTGTTGCTCCATTCGTATCAATTTGTGGATTAGGATTCTGGTTTACATTGATAGTTAGGGATGAAGTATTATTGCAACCATTTCCATCTGTTCCTGTAA
The DNA here is from genome assembly GCA_903861145.1 of uncultured Bacteroidota bacterium. Classification (GTDB taxonomy): domain Bacteria; phylum Bacteroidota; class Bacteroidia; order Chitinophagales; family LD1; genus Bog-950. The sequence continues at coordinate 24,190 of CAIOTH010000122.1, forward strand.
CCGTATAAGTGTTAGTTGCAGGGGGGGTAAATGCAATTCCATCTTGCGCAGAGTTACTCCACGTATAGGTTGAGGCACTATCTCCATACAGGGTAACGGAAGACCCATTGCAGATCGACATCGCGCTTGCATGAGCCGACACATTCGGAAGGTCAAATACATAAATAATTACACTTGCTTTGTTGCTGCAATTATTTGTATCTGTTCCGGTAACAGTATATCGAACTGATGACGGAGGTGCAATAGGAACACCATTTTGCGCACTGTTATTCCAACTGTAAGTTGAAGCCCCTTCACCATTCAGAATTACTGTTTCCCCCAAACAAATGGACGTATCCGATGCTATCGCCGAGATTGCTGGCAACGGATTTATATTCACGCTGACGGGATTAGCTATTCCGATGCATTCATTTGCATTCGTAACGGTTAACATATAGTTCCCAGATGTTTGGACAATGATCGAACGAGTTACTTCACTTGTGCTCCAAAGGTAAGTCCCACTTATGGATGAGAACAGAATGACACTATCTCCAGTGCAAAACGAAGTTGGCCCATTGCTGTCTATTACCGGGGTTGGTAATGAGTCCACTCTTACAGCCATAGGTAATGAAGAACCAGAACATCCATTTGCATCTGTTACTGTCAGCGAATAATTACCGGAAACACTTATAGTTACCCCTTGCGTTGTATCGAAATTACTCCATAAATATGTACCCGCAATTGAAGACGAAAGGACTACATTGTTTCCTTGGCAGAAAGTTGTTATTCCATTCGTATCAATTTGTGGGTTAGGATTGGGGTTTACATTGATTGTTAGGGATGAAGTATTACTACAACCATTCTCATCTGTTCCGGTGACTGTATACGTGTTAGTTGCGGGGGGAGTAAATGCAATTCTATCTTGTGCAGAGTTGCTCCACACATAGGTTGAGGCACTATCTCCATACAGCGTAACGGAAGACCCATTGCAAATGGACATAGCGCTTGCATGAGCCGACACATTCGGAAGGTTGAACACATAAACGATTATACTTGCCGTGTTGCTGCAATTATTTGTATCTGTTCCGGTAACAGTATATTGAATTGATGACAGAGGTGCAATAGGAACGCCATTTTGAGCGTTGTTATTCCATCTGTAGGTTGAAGCCCCCTTGCCATTGAGCGTTACTGTTTGGCCTAAACAAATGGCGGTATCCGAGGCCATGACAGAAACCAATGGCAACGGATTCAAAACCACTGAGACCGGAGCGGATATTGCGGTGCAGGAATTAGTATCGGTGACAGTAACAACGTAAGTTCCGGCGGTTGAAGTTGTAATGAATTTAGCGGTTGAACCGTTACTCCACAAATAAGCTGAAGAATTCGTTGCTGAAAGTCTCGCACTGTCGCCAGTACAAATGAAAATTGGCCCACTGGGTGTGATTGCCACGTTAGGGTAAGGCAAAACGGTAATACTAATTGGTAATGAAACGTTAACACAGTTGAAATTATCTATTACTGGATGCAATTCGACGAGTTGGTCGTTCCATTAATTGTTGCTTGTATTGGTATGCCACCACCACCAGTATGATTAACATTCAATCCGCCGACACTAGCTGATATATTCATGATTATTCTTCCGGATAGCCAGACATCCTTCCATGGATAGGATGTACTACCTATATCATAGGTACCGAATGCCTGAGGGATTAAGGATTGATTAACAGAAGTTGCAACTAAATTTGATAAAGCTGTATTAGCTCCGCTAGCAGATGGGGTGGTTGCCGCCCAATTTGTTCCAGTTATACCGACAGGACCAATCACACCGGTAGGACCGGTTGAGCCTGGGGGGCCAGTTGGTCCCCCTCCAGAACCACTTCCTCCCGTTGCTCCGGTGGGCCCTGGTTCCCCTTGTGCTCCATTAGTCCCGGTAGGTCCAGTTTGGCCGGTAGCTCCGGTTGTACCTCCGACCCCTCCATTCGCAGCATAAAGAGCATAAGGAACACTAAGTAATTCCGTTGCTCCCATGTTATTAAATCCACCATTATTGATATTTACCTCTACCTGTAAAAATTTGTTCCCTGTACTCCAGTTTACTGAATCAAGACTATTAATACTTCCAATTTCAGCGGTTACCAAACCAAATTGATTCGCTACTTTACTGTAAGCATACGGTGAAGTGCATCTTGCCCATGGCGTAATCTGTCGCTAAATTTGCGCGCAAAACATACACCATGCGCGAACTCTCCGAAAAATACATCCCTCTGGTAGAGAAACTTCTGAAGAGTAACCTTTCCGCGAGG
>CAIOTH010000123.1 GCA_903861145.1 uncultured Bacteroidota bacterium
AGAAACTTGAAACTCGAAATTCACTCCACATAACCCACCAATCCCTTCAAATACAACCCTTCAGGATTAAATATACTTACCGGGTGATCGGCCGGTTGGGTTAAATGGTGCAACACCCTGATGTTCCTGCCCGACTCAATAGCTGCCGAGGTAACGGCACCGGTAAACATTTCAGTATCTACCACCTGGCTGCATGAAAATGTAAACACAATGCCGCCCTTCTTTATTTTCTTAAACGCCTCGTGGTTTAAGCGCGTATAGGCTTTAATAGCCGCATGCCGTGCCGATTGCCCTTTGGCAAATGCAGGAGGGTCTAACACAATAACATCATAATCATCCTGTGCGGTCTTCATAAAATCAAACACATCAGCAGCGTAAGCCTGGTGCTCAACGCCACTGGCATTAAGCGCTATATTTTCATTCGTCCACTTCACTGCCTTCTCCGAACTATCAACCGAGTGCACCAGGGTTGCCCCTGCTTGCGCCGCATACACCGAAAAGCCGCCTGAGTAGCAAAACGTATTTAACACCTTTTTACCGGTGGCATATCGTGCCAGCAGCAAACGGTTATCGCGCTGGTCTAAAAAGAAACCTGTTTTTTGTCCCAGTTCCCAATTTACTTTAAACTGGTTGCCGTTTTCTTTAATAATGGTTTCGCTGGCATGGCCAAATAAATAGCTATCGCTGTTGGCAGCGTCCTTACTTTCGGTATCGGGTTTGTGGTACAGGGTGGCACTGCTCTTATCATATACGGCCTGCAACTTTTCGGCATAGCCCTGTTTCAATATTTCAACAAACTCTTCGCGCTGTGCGTGCATGCCTTTGCTATGCGCCTGTATAACTGCTGTGCCATTGTAATAATCAACAATAAGCCCGGGCATACCGTCGCCCTCGGCATTAATTAAGCGGTAGGCATTGGTGTTTTTGCTTTTGGCCAAACCTGCAGCTTTGCGCAAATCAAAGGCGCTTATAAAACGCTTGCGCCACAACTCGGTAAGGTTCTCTTCCTTCTCAAACGAAAAAATGCGCACCGAAACACTACCGGTGCCAAAATGCCCTATACCCAGGTACTCGCCATTTTCCGAAAACACCTCAACAATATCGCCCTGGTCAGGGTTGCCCTCTTTACGCTTTACCGCACCCGAAAACACCCACGGGTGAAACCGCCTAACGGCATGTGCTTTATTATGATGCAGAAACAACGCAGGGTATTTTGACATAGCTTTAACTTTGTGCAAAGAAAAGAACTGTTTCGAGTTTTTGCGTTTTACTCCTAACTGTCCTTCTCCTTAACCCGAGCGCTCCCCTTTTTTAAAACGCCCATTATCTCAAACGAAAGGCGCATAGCCTTCATATCGCCCTGCATGGCAAACTGGCACAACATCGCCAACATCTTCGACGACATAAATTTAAACTGGTCCATCACCTCTATCATAAAATCCTCCTGCTCAAATTGCACAAGATGTTTACTGATAGTGGGCAGGCTCAAACCCGTCTTCCTTGCAATTTCGGACTTAGTAGGCCAGCTTTCTGTTTCCCATAGCAATTTGCATATCACTTTGGTAATAAGCCTATGGTTTTTCTCCCAGGTAACATTTCTCTGTGCAGCTGTCTCGTCATTTTCCTCCTGCTGCTGTTTGTTGCTTTCTTCTGTTATCATAAAACTGTTTTCTTATTTCATAAACTTTTTGAAACCTTTTTGAAAAAGCGTTTCCACAAAACATTGATTCTAAATCTATTCCAACACTTCAATACACATTTAACTTAACTTTAATAACTTAAACATAATTCTCCTATTTTCAAAAATTAAGCCAAAATAACAATCATACCATTTCATACTATATTACGAAAATAAAAAGCCTTATCCACCAACACAAGGGGTGCGGATAACTTTTTGGGAAATAATATCCTTGCGACAAGGTGAATTGGCTGTTTGCATCCCGGCCCTGATTTCCCCTTTAGGGGACGGAAGAGGCGAAACTCCTCGCGAAAACGAAGCCCTTGAATTAAACTTTAACCTTGAAGGTGAATTGGCTGTTTGCATCCCAGCTCTGGTTTCCCCTTTAGGGGACGGAAGGGGTGAAACCCTTCACGAAAACAGCATCTTGCATTAAAATTATTCTCATTATATTTAGTATTCAATGTTTAGGTTAATGAAAATGCGATTACTGGTTTTCTTTTTGTTGCTTGTTTCATTATGCCAGGCCCAGCCTCAAATCTTATTAGGTATGACTAAACAAGGCGGCCAGTCAAATTATGGTGCAGTTTTCAGTTTTACCATCGATTCAGGTATAGAAGTGGTTCGGTCATTAGATAGTAGTAACGGAGCATATCCATATGGCTCAATTATGGAGACCCTACAAGGCGGAGTTTTTGGGGTAACCTATGCCGGTGGCACTGCAAATAGCGGAGTTATTTTTAGCTACGATTACTTTTCTGATACATTGCTTTATAATACAGTGCTTCACAATTTTGGCCAGGGCAATGATGGAGCTTCCCCCACCGGCTCCCTTTTTCAGGCAGGGGATGGGGTGTTGTATGGATTAACGTATATAGGAGGGACCTATAATCAAGGGGCAATTTTTAGCTACAATATTTCATGGGATAGTGAAGCAGTTTTATATAGCTTTAAAGACTCTGCCGATGGCGGGCTCCCTCATGGCTCGCTCATACAAGCAAATGATTATTTGCTGTATGGTACCACAACATCCGGAGGGGCTCACAATATGGGAACTATTTTCAGTTACAATATTTCCACCGATGTACAGGTGGTCTCACACAGTTTCAGTAATAACTCCGATGGACAAACTCCCGAAGGTTCATTAATCCAGGCAACCGATTCTTTTTTATATGGCATGGCTCACTATGGAGGCCTCTATGCAAAAGGCATAATATTCAACTATAATATTTTCACAGGCGCATATCGAATCTTACATTCTTTTCGGGGAAATGATGATGGCCAATACCCAACGGGTTCTCTGCTCAAAGCAAATAACGGTATGATTTATGGTATGACCCCTGGCGGAGGAACAGTCAACCAAGGTGTAATTTTTAGTTACAGTATTTTAACAGATACGATATCTGTGATACACAATTTTGGCATTGATAGCGATGGCGCTTTTCCCTATGGATCGCTAATACAGGTTGAGGATAGTTTACTATACGGTATAACCTCTTTGGGCGGGGCAAACAATATTGGAACCGTTTTCAGCTACAATATTAATACCTCTAACGAAAAAGTACTTACTAGTTTTAATGGACAAAATGGAAATTGCGCAGGATGGAACGGTGATTTAATGGAAGTACATGCTGCTGTAGAAAATATTGTCAACTTAACTATCCCCCAACTCCAAATCTCCCCCAATCCTACCACCGGTCAATTCACCATTCAATTACCCGGCAACAAAACCAGCTACACCGCCGAGATTTACAACACCCTCGGCCAAAAAGTTGAGCAACTAACCTTAACCAATACAACAAACACCCTTAACCTAAACACCCAACCCACCGGTATGTATTTTATAAACGTGCAAACCGAAGAAGGAAATTTTACGGGTAAGATTATGATAGTAAGGTGAAATCGAAATACATTTTACCACAAAGAACACAAAGAAAAAAGGCACAAAGGACACAAAGTGGGTTACCCTCTTAGTGCCCTTTGTGCCAACCTTAGTGAACTTAGTGTTTAAATGTATTTGTTCTAAAAGTCAAGCAAGATTTAGCTTATCAGTAAAATTAACGGGCTGCTAAACGTGATCACATGAACACATTCAAAACCTACCAATTCTTCTTCCCCAACCAAAAATCTAACCGGTAGTAAAAAAGCGGTAAAAAGCCCAACTGGTAAACCGGGTTAGCCGGGTTTTGCGGGTTAACGTAATCAATACGCAGGTAGTTTTTGTAACCGGTTACGTTAACCAGGTCAATACCCACCTCATGCGTAAAGCGTTTGCTGTTGCACCGGTAGCTCAGCTTAATATCAAAGCGGAAATACGGCCTGAACTGCGATTTATCGCGCATGCTATCAATCATCACAGGGTTTTCCTGCCTTTTAGAAAGCGTAGTATCGTAAGGTGTATAACGCAGGCCGCCGGCAAAGCTTATTTTACAGCCAATACCAATGGTATTAAGGCGCTTTTTAGTTTGCCATCTAAACTCCTTGGTGCCTAATAGGTTGATAATGTAGTTACCATTGTAATCGCTGTTATAATAATGGCCATCGCTACCCTGCAATTTCGAATCGTATGCCGAAGCGGTGAATAACAGGAACCAGTTATGCGTAAAGAATTTCTCCATCGTAAACTCCAAACCATAGTTGCGTCCCAACCCTTTATTAACCTGCTTTTTAGCAAAGAACAGGTTAAAGCCCGTTCCCTCATCCAACATATTGTACGATGACTTGAAAGTATCAACCGGTAAGTTCCAAAGCTGTTGATAGTAGGCTTCAATCTTAATGCGTATATCGTGCTTAAAGAACACATCATAGCCCAGCACAATGTGGTAGCTGCGTATAAAATCGAGGTGCTTGTTGTATTGGCGCCCATTGCTATCCTGCACAAAATACTGGTAAAAAGGAAGCATTTGCGAGTACAAGCCCGTTCCAAACGAAATTGATTGGTTCTCTTTAACCTGGTATTTCAACGAAAAACGCGGCTCAACACTCCACGAGTTGCTCAACGTAAAATACTGCCCGTGCAAACCCATCACAGTCGAAAGCTTTTCGTTCACAGTATATTTCCACTGCGCGTATGGTTGAAACAGGAAGTGGAATTCATTATGTGCATTCAACGTGGTATCCCAGTAAAAATGGTTAAGGCCCTCGTTATATGCCGGCTCTTCTAAAATACGGTAGTTATAATTTGGCTGAAGCATTTCGGTAGTAATACCATAGCGGATAGAGCTACGTGCACTCAGCTTATTGTTGCGCATATAAGCCAGCGTGTAATGTATAGATGCAAATGTGTAATCCTCTTTATGGTAAGTAGTATCAATTACAAAATTACCGGTAACCGGGTCGGTATGCCTGATGATGCGCGTAAAATTATCGTGCCCGTACTGCGTTGAAACCGCCACTGATACTTTACTATACTCATGATTATTGATTCGGTGCAAATACGTTAAGCCCGCAACGCCCATTCCCGAGCGGTAAAATTCGTCCTGGTCCTGCGACGCATAAATGTCTTGTCCACCCGGGCGTTTTATATTGCTGGTTATAAAATCAATCATAGCATAACCCCCAATACCGAAAAGCGAAAGGTTATCGCCATTCTTTAACGGGAAGTTGAGCTTAAACTGAAAGTCCTGGTATTTAGGTATCGCCGTTGTGCCAATATCAATCCCCAACTTCACCAACGATTCCAACGTAGCATAGCGCGCATTAAAAATGTAAGAAGCCTTTGTGTCTTTACCCAGCGGGCCTTCGCCAAAAATTTCGGCGCCCAAAATACCAACCTGCATGGTTAATTCGTGGCGTTCGTTATTTCCATTCTTAAGGCGCAAATCAAATACACCCGCCACCGCATCGCCATACTCCGCAGGGAAAGCTCCGGTAAAAAAATCCGAATTGGTAAGCATCCGGTCAGTTAAAATTGCTACACTGCCTGCTGTTTGGCCTTCGTCTGCAAAATGGTTGGGATTAGGTACTACTATATTATCTACCTTATACAAAACACCAAACGGCGAGTTACCACGCACAATCAACTGGTTCTGCGAATCGTCTGAACCTGATACACCGGCAAAATTACTTGCCATCCTCGCCGGGTCGCCCCTCGAACCTGCATAACGTTCAGTCTCCTCAGGCGAAAATGAGCGCACACTCAGCTGCGCCATTTCGTTAATGCTCTCTCCTTTTTTAATACCGGTAACTACAACTTCATTCTTGGTTTCAATGGCCGGGTCCAATTCAATATTCATCACCATCTCCTTACCCGAGTTAACCAATATATTCGGCTGGTACACTTTTTTATATCCCACAAACGAAGCCGTAAAGTTTACGCGCCCCGCAGGCACCTTGTCAATTCTGAAATTTCCGTGTTCGTCGGTAATGGCGCCGTTAATAACGGTGCTGTCTTTCGACACCATAATATTTACCCCTTCCAACGGCGCATTCGACTCGCGGTCAATCACCGTTCCGCGTATAGTCTGTATAATCTGCTGCGATTGCGCGGGTAAAAACAAGACAATAAGAAAGAAAAATAGTGGGTATACGTGCTTCATTCAGTTAATTATCTGTTGCTTCTGCTTTACGGCTCATCTTTTGCTTTGTTTCACAAAAGGTACACTTTTAGTTCTCAACACAACCTTGCTGACCTAAACAGGCTACTGCCCAATAACCTTAACGCCGTCAACAAAATAATCGGTTTCTCCCTGCCACAACAGGTTTTTTATAATCTGCCTATAATGCAAAGCCACCTTTTTGCCCTCCATATTCATCAAGGTATCAGCAACTGCCTGGTCCTTCACCGAAAACAACCAAACCTGGTTCATTTGCGCAGTACCCGATACATTACCTACCCCGCCAATATTCAATTCTCCCTCATAAGTCTTAAACACATACCCCTTTTTCGAAAACTTCATCAGCACGCCTGCCCTGTTGCCTTCGCTATAGGTAATATTAAATACCAAAAAGGTTACAACAATAGCCAGCACTACAACACCCAATGTAATGTACAGCCCTTTGCGTAATTTGGGTTTCCACCCGGTTTCGTTTGCCATGGCAATTCATTTTTGTATCTAATATAAATCAAACCAATTATTCAGTTATGGCAAACAATACAAGGGCATGTTTATTAACACACGGTAATCCATTGTCTTTTTGTAGAGCACAATAGACATAAAAAAAGCAGCCCCCGTTACTGAGCCGCTTCTAAAAACCCTTAAAAATTTATGATACCAATTACCTAATTAAAGTTACCGAACCTTTGTAATCTTTATGCGTGCCATTACCAAAAGCCATGGTAGCCGTGTAGATATAAACACCCTGCGGTGCAGGTTCGCCCTTATAAATTCCATCCCATTCAAAATTAGGGTTGTTCGATTCAAAAACCTTTTCGCCCCAACGGTCAAAAATGGCTACATCCATAAAATACACATTCCCCAAATCACCAAATATCTTAAACAGGTCATTAACCCCATCTCCATTCGGCGTAAACGCATTCGGTATAAATATATCGGTTGATGAATTCACCTGCACAGTAACCGTATCGCTGGCCTTGCAACCATTGGCATCAACCGCATTTACAGTAAACAAAGTTGTTTGTAACGGATGCGCCTCAGTATTAGCACAATTACTACAGGTAAGCACACTAGCCGGTGTCCAGCTATACATATTCTGATGGTCAGTATTTGCAGTAACACCCAACTGCACGGGTGTTCCCGATGTTATAGTTACCGATGCGCTTGCATGCACACTCAACTCATAACCCGACGTAACGTCTCCACCCGATTGTATCGAACAACCATTGGCATCAGTAACAGTGACAACATAATTGCCATCACCCAACGCGCTTGCAGTTGGAGTTTGTTGTCCATTATTCCAGTTGTAATTATATGGCAAAGCGCCACCGGTAACATTTACACTAACACTGCCATTATCTACCCCCTTACAGGATGCATTTTGCACCGTTTGAATAATGGACAGCGGGGTTGAAGTAGCCACCGTAAAGTTTTCGCTTATAGCGCAGTTGTTAACGTCATTAATCGTTACCCCGTAAGTTCCCGCAGCCAGGCTATCAATAACTACAGCCTTAGCACCGGTCGACCAATTATATTGGTAAGGAGGCGTTCCGCCACCCGCAGCAACTTTTATCGAACCATCATTTTGAGCCATACATCCTAATGGTACTACCGTTGATGCAATAGACATAAGCGCCGGCTGGGTTATCACCACATTATTAAACACGGCTGTACAATTATTGCCATCCACTGCAGATACCACGTAGCTTCCCGCACTCACATTCGAAATACTTTGCGTGGTGTTATTATTACTCCATTGGTATGAAAAACCCAAAGTACCACCACTGGCAGTTACGTGCGCCGAGCCATCATTAAGGCCATAACAGGTAACCGGTGTATTAGTAGATGCCAGTTGAATAACCGGTGGCTGAGCAACAGTTGCAGTAGTAGCAACCGTGCAACCATAAGCATCAGTAACCACCACTGAATATGGACTTGCGGTTAATTGTTGAATTGTATTTGTAGTTCCCGCATTACTCCAGTTATAACTAAATGGCTGGCTTCCGCCTGTAAGGCTAACGGTCATATTACCATTGTCGCCACCAAAGCAGCTAACATCAGTTAAGGTAATGGTAGGCACCATAGCCGGTATTTGTCCAATGTTTACACTGGCAAATTGTATGCAATGATTTTGATCGCTTACCGATACACTATAAGTGCCGGCCGTCAGGTTATTACGATTTTGCTGCGTATTGCCATCCTGCCACAAATAAGTATATGGCGACGTGCCGCCGTTTACCGAAACATTTATCATACCCGGCCTGATGGCACAAGCATAATTGCTTTGCGTAGTAGTTACATTTACCAGGGAAGGTTGGTTAATAGTTGCGCTCGATATTGCTGAACATGAGTTGGCATCCTGCACCGTCACCGCATAATTACCCGCAAACAATTGCGCAATTTGTTGTGTTGTTGCCTGGTTACTCCAAATAAAACTATATGCACCCGTTCCACCCGTAACCTGTAAATTAATGGCACCTGTATTGCTGCCATTACACTGCACATTAGCAGCCGAAGGCTGAATTGTAATTGCCGAAGGCTGCATAATATTTATAGAAGAAGTAAGGCTACAGCCCAAAGCATCCTTCACCGTCAAAATGTAACTACCCGCCTGCAGGTTGCTGACATTTGATGTAGTATTAGCATTACTCCAGTTGTAAGCATAAGTACCGGTTCCCCCGGTAACCACACTGGCAACGCTGCCGGTGTTACTACCATTGCAGTTTACGTTTGTAGCATTTAAATTAATATTCAATTGCACAGGTTGCGTAACAGCCATACTTGTAGTAACCGAACACGCATTGGCATCTCTAACCGTTACACTATAGCTACCTGCAATTATGCCTACCAGATTTTGGCTACTTGCACCATCGCTCCAGTTATATTGATAGTTTCCTGTTCCACCACTGCTTGCCATTTGTATACTACCGGTTGAAGAACCAAAGCAAGATACATTGGTAATTGTTGGCGTAGTGGTTATCGCATTATTTTGAGTGATTGTAGACTGCGCCGAAGTGCTACATTGGTTAACATCAGTAACGGTTAAAACATAATTGCCCACCGTTAAACTTGTAATGTTAGCGCTGGTCGCTCCCGTACTCCAGTTATACTGGTACCCGCCCGCTCCGCCACTTATCGTAGAACTAACACTTCCGTTTGCCTGCCCGGCACAACTCACATTAACTGTTGTAAGATTAAGCACCAAAGAATTGATTTGAGAAATATTTACTGAAGTCGAAACCGAACATAAACTTGCATCAGTAACCGTAACAACAAAATTTCCCAGAGCCAATTGACTAATTTGCGACGTAGTTTGCCCGTTGCTCCAACCATAGGTATAAGTGCCCGACCCACCGGTAGCTGTAACACCGGCCGAACCGGTATTTCCTCCATTACAGCTAACATTAGTTTGCGTAGATGTAAGTACAATTTGCGAAGGCTGGTTAACCCGCATACCAAACGATGCGCTGCAATTGCCGGCGTCATGCACAGTTACAGTATAATTTCCTGCAACAATATTGGTAAGATTTGCTGTTGTAGCGGCATTGCTCCAGTTATAACTAAAGCCCCCGTTTCCCCCGCCAATTACAGTAGTTATTGCACCGGTATTGCTATTGTAGCATGTTGCATTAGTTACTGTGTTTGTTAAAGTAATCAGGCTTGGTTGCGTAACATTTATAAGCGTTGAAGCCGTGCAACCATGGGCATCTGCCGCAGTTACAGTATATGTTCCAATACCAACACCATTCAGGTTTTGAGTAGTAGCACCGTTGCTCCAACTATACACATAAGCCGGTGTTCCACCGGCAATTTGAATAGTAACAACAGCATTGGATGCCCCAAAACAGTTAGGCGCTACTACCGAGAAAACCGAAGTAACAATTTGCGCCGGTTGTGTTACGCCTGATGATGCTGAGGCAGAACATGCATTGGCATCGTTAACTGTTACAGCAAAATTACCCGGTGTTAAACCCACCAGGTTTTGTGTAGCATTACCATTGCTCCAGCTATAAGTAAACGGACCGGTGCCGCCGGTAACAGTTGTTGCAACCGCTCCGCTTGGCTGGCCAAAACATGCCACATTAGTTGGGGTGGTACTTATCGCCAGCGTATTAGGCTGAGTAATTAAAATAGATTTTGTGGCCAAACATAAATTAGCGTCGGTAACAGTTACGTTATAAGTGCCTTGTGCAAGTGCCGTTCTGTTTTGTGTATTTATGCCACCACCCCAGTTAAAGTTATAAGGGCTTGTGCCGCCGGTAATGGTAAGTTGTATGCTTCCCGTACTTCCGCCATTGCACAATACATTAGTCTGCGGTGAAGTAATTGTTAGTGGCGCCGGCTGATTAACAGTAGAGGTATTAGCTACTGAACACCCCAAACTATCGGTTGCTGTTACGGTGTAACTACCCGATGAAAGATTAGCCCTGTTTTGAGATATGATACCGCCGCCCCAGTTATATGTATAAGATCCTGTTCCACCACTTACCGTAATGTGTATTGCACCATCGCTGCTGCCATTACAAGTTGTTGATGTTGCATTTGAACTTACCGAAAGCATAGCCGGTTGGTTAACTACCGGTGTAATTGCCACCTGGCAACCCACATGGTCGGTAACGGTTAACGGGTAACTGCCCGCAGCCAAGTTTGTTTTTTGAACAAAGTTAGGCCCACCCACCCAGGTATAGTTATAAGGGGCAGTTCCACCACTAGGGGTAACAGTTATACTGCCGTTATTCATACCAAAGCATGTTGCGTTTGCTATAACAGTTGCCAGCGTTAAGGTGGTAGATTGGGCAATGATGCTTGTATAAGTAGCCGTACAGCCAGCATGGTCAGTAACGGTTACGGTGTAATTACCCGATACAAGATTGCTTCTGTTTTGCGATGTAATTCCCCCGCCCCAATCAAAAGTATAAGGGGCAGTCGCACCGGTAACCGTTAGATTGATGGTGCCATTATTGCCACCGTTACAGGCCACACTTGTGGTAGCCGATGAAATATTAATAGCCACGGGTGCCGTAAGCATGGCAAAACTAAGCCCGGTGCATCCGTTGTTATCTGTTACCGTTACGGTATAAGGCCCGGGCGGTAAATTTGTTTGCCCCGGTGTTAAAACTCCACCTCCCCAATTGTAACTGTAACCCGGTGTTCCACCACTGGCGGTTACCGTTACCCATCCGTTACTCGCGCCGTTACACAATGGATTCGCCGCAGCCATACTTAAAGCAAGCTGCGTGGGCTGACTGACTGTTGCACCTGATAGGGCCGTACAACCATGATTATCTGTAATAGTTACTGTATATCCCCCTGCATGCAACGAAGCACGTGTTTGCGAATCAACCGCGTCATTCCATGCATAGCTAAATGGAGAGTACCCACCGGTTACCGATAAATTGATTGAACCATTATTCCCCCCAAAGCACGAAACATTGCCTGGCACTGCCACCGGCGTAATTAATGTAGGTTGAGTGATAGTGAAAACATCGGGCACCCTGCATCCAAAACTATCGGTAATAGTAACCACATAGCTGCCAATTGCTAAATTCGAAATGCCGGATGTAGTAGCACCGTTGCCCCATTTAAAGTTATAAGGCGGTGCACCGTTTATCGGGTTTAAGCTTAACGAGCCGTCACTCAGTCCATAACAACTTACGTTAACCGCTGTCGAGTTAACGGTAATAGGAAACGGTGGCGAATTAATAGTTCTTGTAGCGCTTACTGTGCAGTTATGCGCATCGGTTACGGTTATCATGTAAGGGCCTCCCGCAAGAGAGCTAATATCGGCAACAGTATCGCCGTTACTCCAAAGGTACGAATACGGCGCAAGCCCGTTATTTACATTCATATTCAACGTACCATCGCTGCTGGTATAGCAAACGATATTCGTTTGCGATGACCATAAAGTCATAGGCGTATAAGGAGCCACGGTTCCCGTTGTAGTAGCAGTGCACCCATGCGCATCAGTTACAGTAACTGTATAGCTGCCGGCCATAACATTATTACGATTCGCCGATGTAACACCCGCTCCCCACCAATAGCTATAAGGCGCCGTTCCACCACTTACGCTTGTAATAACTGAACCGGTCGGCCCGCCACTACACGCCAGTTGCGAAGTTGTTGCCGTTGCCGAAACCACCAGCGGTTGTGTTACAAGCGCTGCCCCTGCAACTACTGTACAGCCCTTATTATCGGTAACTGTTAAGCTATAGTTGCCCGAAGGCAAAGATGTTATAGATGTCGCATTGCTACCATTCGACCATGAATAGGTATATGGCCAGGTACCCGAACTTACCGTGGTGGTAATAGCCCCGTTATTACTATCGAAGCATGTTAATGGAAAAGTATGCAGTGTAAGGTTTATCTGTGCAGGTTGCGTTAACGTGGCACTTGCCGATGCCGAACAACCGGTGCTTGAAGTTGCAGTTACGCTATAAATTCCGGCTCCGACACCGGTGAGGTTTTGAGTGGTGGCTGTTGTGCTCCACAAATAAGTATAAGGCGCCGTGCTACCCACTACCGATGTAATATCAATCGCACCATTCGTCCCTCCAAAACAAGTTGGGTTAACGTCCAAGGTATTAATACTCATGCTTCCCGGCAATTGCGTAACCGCAGTTGTAGCAGTTGCGGTGCAACCAATAGCATCAGTAACTGTCAGCGTGTAATTTCCGGTAGTAAGGCTAGCACGGTTTTGCGTTATTATTCCGTCATTCCACAAATACTGGTAAGCCGGATTGCCAAATTGTACCGTTACGCCAATTGCGCCGTCGTTCATACCACCGCTGCAGGTTACATTGGTAACTGCCATAGTAATACCAACACCCGGTGGCTGTGTTACGTTAGCCGAGTCAACAACTGCACAACCATTGCCATCAGTAACAGTTACGTAATAAACAGCTGCCGTAAGATTTGCAAGGTTTTGTGTAGTGGCACCGTTGCTCCAGTTAAAAGAATAACTGCCGGTTCCTCCGCCCACGGTTAAATTAATGGCGCCTATATTCTGTCCGCCGCAATTCTCATTCGTAACCGATTTCGTTATAGTTATTGCGGATGGTTCAGTAATTGTAAACGAGAATGACGAGGTAGTGCCGGTATTGTCGGTAATTGTAACGGTGTAAGTTCCGCCGGCCAGCGAATTTAAATTTTGAGTAGTAGAGCCATTGCTCCATAGGTAAGTATAAGGAGCCGTACCACCCATAGGGTTGATATTAATGCTCCCGTTGTTTCCACCGTTACATTGTATAACCGCTACCGCCTGTAAAACGGTTATTACCCCGTTGGCGAAGCCATACATTGCAACCGATGAAAGGAGTGTAAGTAACGTTACAACTCGTAAAATTCTTTTCATTTCGGTGATGCTTATTTAAAGCCAAGCGGGTTATTTTGCGCCCACTTAATCACCCTACTTTACGCAAATACGCAAATATTGTTGCGTAGCACAATGTGCAGATTCAATTTCATTAGCTAATACAAAGTGAAACATGTATTTGTTCTAATCTATTGCTCAATTTGCCCCCTATCCCCAAAATCCCTATCATTGCAGGGCATTTCACAAACCCCGGTTAATCAGGGTATTCAAACTAATCATATAAAAAGCAGCATGCATTCTTTGTCCGCACTTAACGCCCTGTATAACGAAAAATTCAGCGTAGATAATTTCCATCAAAACCCTACCGGCCTTTACAAGCCCGTTAACCATATTATGAATATCCCCGGCAAGCGTATCAGGCCATTGCTGCTGCTAATGGGTTGCGAAATGTTTGGCGGCGATGCAAAACAGGCGCTTAATCCCTCATTTGCTGTTGAGGTATTTCACAATTTCACACTGGTGCACGATGATATAATGGACAACGCCGATATCCGACGCGGCGTGCCTACTGTGCACAAATTATATGGCACCAACGCTGGCATCCTGGCCGGCGATGTAATGCTGGCATTTGCCTACCGATACTTAACCGATGTTGCCCCGCAATACGTACCATCCCTCATCACCATCTTCAACAAAACCGCCATCGAAATCTTTGAAGGCCAGCAAATGGATATGGATTTTGAAAAGCGCAACGATGTTACCGAAGGTGAGTATTTAAAAATGATTGAGTTTAAAACCTCGGTGCTCTTGGGATGCTGCCTTCAACTTGGGGCCGTTATTGGTGGTGCCGGTGCCGAAGACCAAAAACTGATTTACGAATTCGGATTAAAACTCGGCCTGTCGTTCCAGATAAAAGACGATTACCTCGATACCTTTGGCGAAGCCGAAAAAGTAGGCAAGCGTATTGGCGGCGATATTATTCAAAACAAAAAAACATACTTGTATGTTACAGCCTTCAACAATGCCAACGCAGCTCAAAAGGCCCAATTTACAAGTCTGTTAACCGAGGCCGATGAAGAGAAAAAAATTAAAGAAGTAAAACAACTATTCGAAGCCACCGGCGCAAGACAGCAAGCCCTTGATAAATCCGACGAACTGTACAACGTTGCCCTGCAATCCCTTCAAAAAATATCGGTGGGCGAAGAGAACAAAAAACCGCTAGCCGAAATGGCGCAGAAAATAAATAACCGGGAATTTTAATTAACCAGGTACGCGTCATTGCGAGGCCCTGCGAAGCAATCCTGGAATGATTAAGGGTTCAAGTGTTGCGCTAAAATTGCTCGCAAGTAATTCCGGGATTGTTTCGTCGCGCAGCCTCCTCGCAATGACGTAAAATATTTATTATCATTAATGTATTAAATCATAATTAATCAGCGTTCCATTGCTTTTTTTAATTCCAAACTTCTTCTCGTACCTCCCCAGCGCCCAAATAGGAAATACATTTCTATACGCCGTATAAGTAATTGCACAATTATGATTAAAAACCCCGCTTATACCCTCCTGCGCAAAATCACCGGTAGGCAATTGTTTTGATTGCAATAATTCAATTCCCCTTTCAATAACACTTTTATCGGCATACTCCATCGCCATCAACGACAACAACGCCCACGACGTATTTATTACCTGCGAATGATGATGATGCACATACTGCTTTACAATACAGCTTTCAAAATTCTCACCCCAGCCACCATCTTCGCGCTGCTTCGATTTTAAAAAAGAGGCTGCATTATTCAATGCGCGCTTTATTTCTTCCTGCTTTACCGGTTTTAAATCGCTTTTCATTACTGCCACCAGCGCTTCAACCGCAAACCAGGTACCATACGTAAAACAAACCGCCCACGAACCATACCACGAACCATCTTCTTTTTGCTGCGAAAGAATAAAACTAATACCCTGCTCAATCGACCGCTCAATTTCCCTTTTCTTAAAAGACGGAAATGCCTTTCTGAATTTCAACAAAGCCTGTATGCACGCCGAGCTACACTCGGTGTACGAATAATCAATCATAATATTGCCAAATACCTCGCTTGGGTTTAGTGCCTCTAACCATTCAGGCCCCCGCGTTTTTTCGTACGATGCCCACCCGCCTTTTTTATTTTGGAAAGAAAGAATAAGCGATGCCGCCTCTTGCAACATTTTATCGCTCACCTGTTCTTCGGGCTTAAACATTTTTAAATCACGCAACATCAACGCTGTCTTCAATCCATCAGCCGTGCAATCGGTAATAGGCCAACCATGCTCGCTGTTTGAAAACGCCCAGCCTCCTACTGAGTCGTGCCGGTAAAATTTTTTATGGTCCTTCACTTCCACTTTTACCTGGGTATCGACAATAAACCGGTTGGCTTTTGCAATCACATCGGCAAAATCCTTTTCGCCACCGCCTTCCAAAATGGCCTGTGTGGCAAACACGGTATCCCAAAACTGCGAACCATTGTAACCATTCATCTTCATGCCATCCTCGGCCAGCCATAAGTAATCATACCAACGCTCAACATGTTTTTTAAAACGCTCGTCATCTTTACCATAAGCATGCCAAACACACACCGTATTCATTACCTGGTTAACCGGGCCTATATCAATAAAATTAGTTTGCTCATCTTCGGCGTTTATGTAATCCAAAGCAAAATTCAATGCTTTTTTTCTGAGAGGCCGAACCGGTATTCGCTCGTAAACATTCAGTAGCTTGTTAAACACTTTTAAAACACCTGACTGCGGGTAATACATATCGGTACCGGCGCAGTTATTCCGTGCGCCCCTCCAATCAACATCGCTGTATAAGCCCAGGTATAATTCCTCCCTAAGCTCACTCAAAAATTTCGAGGGCTTTGCTTTTACTTTATGTCCATAGCAATACGCCATAGGCACATACACCATGCGCGCGTGGCACCAATAGTTAGAGGGATGAATGGGCAACTGCCCGGGGAGGAGCAGCATTTCAGGCAACAGGGAATTGATACCCGCCCATTCATAAACCCCTAACAAAGCCAAATAAAATTTACCCCATAAAGGCACCATAGTAGCGCCGCCGTGTTTTTTAATCCATTTCCTGGCGCGTTGCACAGCCGGTGCATCCGCATCCATACCCAGAATACGTAGCGATACATATTGCAGCACCGTACCAAACATGGTTGATGGCCCCTCAATATGCAAACCCCAACCACCATCGTCATTTTGATGATTGAGCATGTATTGCTTTATCAAAGTAGCATGTGGCGCCGGTAAAGGCGATTCAGTAACATGCGCCGCTATAACTAAGCCCGGGGCTAAAAATAAAGGCCCGCCATAATCGCCCGGCCAAAAACCCGCAGGGTCTTGCAATTTTTTATAGAAATCTACAGCGTTAAAAAATGCGCCTTTTTCTTTATTTGAACTTTTAAACCCACTCCCGTTTTCTGCTAATTTTTGTTGCCGGTAAATTAAATCGGCACTGTTCTTATTTGCCGTTTTATCAAACAAAAACTCGGTAGCCATTTCAGCTAAAAACTTTCGGCCGGCATCAGTTTGCCAATCCTTTTCAGTAAAATTTTTGAAGGCCTCTGGGGCCGAAAACCGCCAAACCTGTCTGCCATTGGCAAAGGTGTCCAGCTTCCAAAAGGGGGCAAATTTCATAAGTTGGGATTAGCGATAAATTCGCTAATGTAGCTTCCTGACCTCAAAAAAACAACAACTAAATTTAACAACGTGTTAAACATTATCATTAAAACGCTAATAATCAACACAATAAATGGTACTTTTTGATTGTTTTGAATTACAAACATCCGTTTGTGAAAAATTCGCTATTGCATTTGCGAAATTTTCGTTCTTCTTTTGACCCTGCGAAATATTCGCAAAATATTAAAACCCCTCCTAATGATTACGGATCTTCTAAAGTCAGTTCACCGCCCTTCCGAGGTTCTCGCAATG
>CAIOTH010000124.1 GCA_903861145.1 uncultured Bacteroidota bacterium
TCCGGCACAGGCAGTTGAAAAGGATTGGTGGGTTACATTGGCGTTACGAGCATTGTTTTCTAATAAATACGCCCCCTACATGGTTTTCAAAGGAGGCACCTCTCTGAGTAAGTCGTGGAATCTGATTTCAAGGTTTTCGGAGGACATTGATATCGCGTTGGACAGAACAGTGCTTGGTTTTGATGGGGAACTGTCTAATAGTCAAATCAGAGCTTTGCGAAAAAAATCATGCGAATTTGTATCTATAGAGCTACTTAAACATCTTGGAAAGGCGCTTGTGGGTTTAGGAGTTCCTGAGGACCAGTTTCAACTTATCGCCCAAGAAGTAAAATCTTCCGATAAAGACCCTCAAACAATTGAACTTCGATATAAATCTCTATTTTCCGGGGAGAGGTATTTGCTTGAACCGGTTAAGATAGAAGTTAGCCCTCGTTCATTGATGGAACCGATAAAGATAAGGAAAATTGAATCATTAATTGATGCTGAATTCGGAGACCAAGACTTTGTTGAGAAACCATTTCTTGTCGCTACAGTCTTACCGAAGCGAACATTTCTTGAGAAAGCGTTCCTATTACATGAGGAATTTTCCAAACCCGCTGAAAAAATGAGAGGCGAAAGAAAATCCAGGCATTTATATGATTTGGAACGATTGATGGATACGGAGCATGGCGCTGAGGCAATGAAGGATGCTGAATTATTTAAGTTAATAGCAATTCATCGTGCCAAATTTTCGCCGATAGAAGGCGTAAACTATAGCGAAATAACATTATCCGCGCTTAATTTTTTGCCGCCGGATAACGTAATTTCAGAATGGAGGAAGGATTACCAGGTAATGTCTGATATCCTAATTCCAGGCAGCACCACATAGTATACTCTTTTTTACCCTAAAATTGAGTACACCTGCCTATTGTTGCCCAAACTGCACGTGCTAAATTCGCCCGCCATTTCCGCAATTACCTCATAAATAACACAGCTTTTATATACCAAGGCGTTAGTTATTTATGAAGTAGTTGCTGATAAATATTACCGCTACTTCATGAACCATACCAGATACGCTACCGCTATTACTAAAGACAACAAGGGTTTAATTAATGTGTTAGTGTTGGTAATGACCATTGCCTTAATATTAAGCTTAGTTCAATTGATATTTTACATCAGCCGTGTGGTCATAGAACCGCCATACCCGTTTATGCTGGATGTGAACGAGCTATTTGAAGTTTTTAAGCTATGCCTGATTATTGCGGTAGGCTACGAACTTATTAAGTCGCTTTTAATTATAGTGGGTTCAGAAGTTATTCCGGTGGTGCCTATTGTTAAAATAGCCCTGATAGCCATAGCCAATAAAATAATAACCCTTGACCTGCACACCACCGAAGCACTCACTATAGTAGGCATGGCTCTTCTGGTTATGGCATTAGCCCTGTGCCTGTTTTTTTTATCGCCCAAGCCCGAAGCGGCTGACGAAAAATAAGCTCCACCAAACACCTGTATTATGATGCCTGCATTAAACCGACTACGGCTTTTATTTATAATTCTGATAGCTTGCCTGGGCGCTAACGCCCGGGGCAATTTACACCTTACCAAATACGATATTGATTCAACATCGCTGCGTGCGCAAATGGACACACAGTTGTGCGTTAAAAACCTGGTGTTGCCTACTGATTTTTACAACAATTACTCCAAATGCATATCGAGCATAATAGGCACCGGAAACGGTAGCAGCGGCCTATCGAATGTAAAAACAACCCTGCTGTATCCTTCTGTAAGCGGCAGCTACGGTTTTTTGCTCACTAAAAGAAGAACCGACTATAGCAGTAAAAGTGCCGAAAAAGTGTGGGCATACATGAATGTGGGAACAGGCATAAATTTCAGCAATCTGCTTACGCAAATAGATATTACCAACCCCAATATTGAGTTTGACATCAATACCGAGTTCAGCATATTCTTTCGTCCGCAATACAGCTATTATAACGAGCAGTGCTTAAATTATACTGATAACTATGAAAACTTTATGCTTAACTACATACACCATAAGCAAAGGTTTGCAGCACTGGTCAATGGGCAGGATAGCCTAAAAAAAGCAGGAGCCTGCTTAAACTGCATACGCGATACTGATGTTTACAGTTCAGATACGCTTTTTACAACTGCCGTAAAATATATGGCTATATACCGCAACCAGGCGAGTAAAGAAAGGTTAAAGGTTAAGCCCCCTGTTAATGGCTTATATAAAACTACCCAAGCTGATTCGGCAAGCATTTATACCAATCTGTATTATTGTAATAACAACCACTATTACCCTATAAGTGCCGATACCATACGCGTGGTTTCAGGAGCGGTTATACGGTTTAACCACTCGCGCCTTTACAGCGATAGTTTGGCTATAAAAAAGGAAGCAGCCTTGCTAAAAAGGCTGGACACAGAGCATAAGGCTTTGCTTGCGCTTGCGCCTTTTAATACTAAATTATTCAACTGGGTGTCGGTAAAACTGAACTATAAACTGCAATCCTTTCTTGTATACAACGATCAACTGCCGGTAACCGAATACAGCACCGTACGAACGCAAAGCAGTGTATACGCCATTTCGCTTAACTACAATTTATACCACTACGTAAATACACAATACCGCGCTGGCCGAGGCAATTTTTTGGCATGGGGTGGCAATAAATACCTGCGCATAGGCGCAGACCTGCTTTGGACCAATGCTGTAGATGACAGAAAAAACGGACCATACAAAGTTATACTTGCCGATACATTGCCAAACGGCTCAACTTACACACGCAAAACAATTACTGTTTATAGCAAAAATGCCACAGACCGTTTATTTGATATAATTCCGCATGCCGATTTTTACATTATGGAAAACACAAAAACCGTGGGCCTGCACCTGCTAAGCAATTACACTTTTAGCTGCATCAACAACCGTGAGTTTGGCAACAAACTGAACTGTGGAGCCGGCATCTTCTTTTCGCTGGGGCAAAATTTTGCCAAGCGGTTAGACCAGTTAAAAGGTATACCCCTTAACTTTGAACTTTCCCTTACAGCTACCGATATTTTAAACTGGGGCAGCAAGCCAAAAATTTCTGACCGGCTTGCGCCCGATTTCAGGGTACTTATTCCTTTGAATTTACTAGGCCGCTAACCATAGCAGCGGTAAATATTACAAACAGGAGATTTTTGACATTTAACATAGCAGGGGTTTGAGACGTCATTGAAAATATATGCCTCAATTTAACTATTGAAATGTTAAAAGCAAAGTGAATGATGAATGGTTCATGCAACATAAACCAAAAAGCAAATTATACATGCATTTACCCGCTGGCTTCCCCATCTAACAGGGTAATACCATCTACAAGTTCGGCAACCGAAACTTTTAGGGCCTTGCTGATCTTAAGCAAGGTCCAAAGGGTTGGATTTGTTCGGCCTGATTCAATACGGCTCATATTCGTTTTTTCAACATCAATAGCAGCAGCAAGCTCGCTCTGCTTAATCTTTTTCTCGAGCCGTATACGCTTTATCTGCTGACCTAAATCTTTAAACACCGTCGAATCAAAATCGATAGGAATATCCAGAATAAACATGGGATGTTCTTTTTTTTGCATCATATACAAAACTGGATGGAGACTGCTTTTTCTGGGTATCATGTTTGATAAAAAGAGATAATCCCTTATTGCAACCTGCCTACAACAGCAATTGCCAAAAGCGGGCCAATTAATGCGAAACACTATAAGCTATGTTGCTCTTTTTACCATCAAACAGCTTAAATTGAGCACAAAACCCATGTAGCTATGTTTTATGAATTATAAAGGCTAACTTTTCGATGACCGAAATTTGCAGCCAAAAAACATACAGGCATGACTGATTTTTTACGAACACCCGACAGTGCTTTCAATAATTTACCCGGCTACCCTTTTGCCCCGCATTATGTTGAAATAAACGGAGGCCGTTTACATTATATAGATGAAGGACAGGGCGAAATAATATTATGCCTGCATGGCGAACCCAGCTGGAGTTATTTATACCGTAAATTCTTTCCGCTGCTTACCCAAAATTACCGCGTAATAGCCTTCGATTTTTTTGGTTTTGGGAAATCGGACAAGCCGGTACATGAGGCCGATTGCACCTATCAGTTTCACTTCGATACCCTAAAGGCATTTATTGAAAAACTAGACCTGCAAAATATTACGCTGGTGGTGCAGGACTGGGGCGGTCTTATTGGTCTGCCTTACGCAGCAAGCTTTCAAAACCGGTTTAAACGGTTGGTAATTATGAATACCGGTTTACCCTCAGGCAAAGGAGCGGGTAACCTGGCAGAACTTATTAAAGGCTTTGCGTTTTTTATGTGGAGGCAAGCCAGTAAAGGGCTTATGAAAAAACCGGTTGGCACCACTATACAAATGGGTTGCAAAACCAAATTACCTGCCGAAGTTAAAAACGCTTACAGCGCCCCTTTTCCGGATAATACTTACAAAGCAGCAGCGCGAAAATTTCCATACCTGGTGCCTACCAACCCCGCTGATGAGGCAACACCTTTTATGCAATTGGCGCGAAAAGAATTAGCCAAGTGGAACAAGCCGGCCCTCATCATGTTTTCTGATGGCGATCCTATTACGGGTCATCTCGATAAATTCTTTTACAAACTTATACCTACAGCCTCACAAAACCCTTCTATAAAAATTACGGGCGCAGGACATTTTTTACAGGAAGATAAGGGCGAAGAAATTGCCACACACATTCAGGAGTTTATGCAAAACAGCAACGTATAATTTAAAACATACCGTTTTACTTTACCACAGCAATGTTAAATTACCATGCAGGTGCTTCTCCTCTCCTGTTGCGTTTATTTTAAGCGCAACATCGTAAACGTAATTGCCCATGGGCTGCAATTTGCCTTCGTATTTGCCATCCCATTCAATAGTGCCTTCGCGTTGAGACGAGAACACCTCAATACCCCAGCGGTCGAATATGACAATGTTTTGCACGGTAACCAGGCCACCCTGGTTAATGATATACCAGGTATCGTTATTACCGTCGTTGTTAGGGGTAAAAACGTTCGGCACGCCAAAGTTGGCGGCATACAACACCACTACTGTTACCGATGAAGAATCTCTGCAACCACTTACTGAATCGTTTACAAAAACAGTGTAGGTGGTGGTGCTTTTAGGACTAGCTACAGGGTTGCTTGTGGTGCCGCCCTGCAGATTATCGGCCGGTAACCAGTTGTAATAAATATTAGTGCTTAGTAATGACTGCACACTTAACTGGCTGCTGCTTTCAATCTGTATGGTATCGGGCGAAGCTGCAGCACGGGCCTGTATGCAAACCTTATTAAAGTTTACGGACGAAGTTGCACTACATCCTTTAATGCTGGTAACAGTTAAAGTATACAGACCGCTTGCGGTAAGCAAATCAGTTGCAGCAGTGCTGCCATCGCTCCACAAATAAGTATTAGCGGTGCCTGCAACAACCGGTGCCAAAGTTACATCAGCACAACAGGTAGTAATATTACTATCAGCAAAAGTAATAGCAGGTATAGTGGCTAAAGCAATGCTTACTGAGTCGCTAACATTGCATCCGTTTTTAGAGGCAACAACTACATATGTTCCGGCTGAGGAAACCTGTATTGAATCCGCCTGCACTCCACCCGGGTACCAGGTAACTATTGAAGCTACATCACTGGTAGCCTTTAAAGTTATTTGTTGCTGCCCCTGGCAAACCGACACCGGAGCGCTGCTGAATAAATCAAGCACAGGTCCGTTTACGGCCACCACGTTAATGGTATCAGAAAACTGCAAACATCCGTTCAAGTCGCGCGCAGAATAGTAATAGGTACCACCCTGGGTAGTAATAAATGAATCTGCCGTAGACTGTGTGTTCCACATAATATTATTTAGACCAGGAGTGGTTGCCAGTGTAACACTTGTGCCCGGGCAAATAGAATCATGATTAAACTGCACCAACAAATTACCGGGCAATACAAATACTGTAACCAATAAACTATCGGTTTTACTGCCACACACATTTTCGGCAGTAACGTAATAATACCCCTGTTGCGCCGGTTGAATATTATTAAGCAAAATAGAATCAGCAGTCGAGGTGGCACCACCGGGTAAAGACCAATGCAGGTTATTTACATTGGCTGCGCTTGCGTTTAAAACAACATTTTGCCCCTGGCAGAATGTATTACCACCTGTTGTAGTGCTGATAGCAGGTAAAGTAGGTGCACTGTTTATTTGCAGATGCACGGTATCTTTAAGCGTGCCGCAGTTATTGGCAGCGGTGATGATATAGTTACCGGTAAAGTTAGCGCCTGCATTTGTTATTACCGGGTTTTGCAGTGTTGAAACAAAACCTGCAGGGCCAGTCCAGTTGTAAGTATCAAAATTTGAACCGGCGGCAAACAGGTTAATAGTTTGCCCGGCACAAGCCGAGTCATTTAATGCTGATGAACCGGCTGTAAGACTGAGCGTGCTGTTTTCAACCCACACATTTACAGTATCTTTTAAACTTCCGCAGGCATTGGTAACTGCCAGTACATATGCACCGCTGTTAAGCACTGATGCGCCATGTATAGTTATATTTTGCTGGCTTGAAGTAAAGTTAGCAGGCCCTGTCCATGCCCATGTATTTACATTGCTGCCATTTGCAGTTAACTGTATATCCGACCCTGTGCAAAGCGTATCGGATGGCCCAACGTAGGCACCGGTTAATATAATGGTGGTATCAATAGTTAAAGTAACACTACGCTGCAGGTTTCCGCAAACATTGGTGGCGGTAAATACATAATTACCCGTTGCACTAACCGTTGCATGCGCTATAGAAGGGCTTTGAATTGTAGAACTAAAACCGGCTGGTCCGGTCCAGCTAAAAGATGTTGCATTAACTGCCGTACCTGTAAAATTAATGGCGCTTCCAAAGCAGGCCAAAGCAGTATTAACCGATGCAGCCACACCGGTAGGTATGGAATCAGCCGCTAATGTAACCGATGTAGAAGTTATTCCGCAAATGTTAGTTGCAGCAACAGTATACTGCCCGGCATTAGTGCTTTGAAAATTATTGATAGATATATTTTGCGTATTAGCAGAGTAACCATTAGGTCCTGCCCAGTGCCATGACGCTGCACCGGTGCCCGAGGCCGTTAAATTTACCGATGGACCTATACATACCGGGTTGGCTGAAGCCGATGCGCTGACGGAAGAAGGTGCGGAAATTGTGCCCTGCACCACATTGGTGCCAGCGGTTGCGCGGCAGCCGTTAATGGGGTTTGTTATAGTTACAGCATATACACCTGCAGATGATACTGTAACAGATGAAGTGGTAGCCCCGTTACTCCAGCTATAAGTAACGCCGCCGGTATTGCTGCTGGTACTTAATACCACGCTGGTTTCAAGGCAGGTAATAGTATCGGGCCGTGCAATGGTAACGTTTGGCAGGCCGCTATTTTGTGTAATAGCTGTTGTGGCTGAAGCAGTGCACCCGTTTGCTGGGTCTGTTACGGTAATCACGTAGGTGGCTGCCGTATCAGTAACAAAAGATGATGAAGTAACACCGTTATTCCATGCATACGTAGCATTAGGGGTAGTTGAGCTCGCTGTTACAGTAACACTAATTACGCTGCAGGTTAATGCTGTATTAGGCGTAACACTAAGGTTAGGCGTGGTAATATTTTGCGTTACCGAAATAGTTGCCGAAACTTTACAGCCATTAGTCGGATTAGTAACAGTAACGGAATAAGACCCGGGCGCATTGACTGTTTCGGTATTGGTTAAAGAGCCCGCGCTCCACGCAAAAGTTGCTCCGGCTGTTGTTGAAGAAGCCGTAAGGGCTGATGATGTTACCAAGCAGTTAAGGGTAGCAGGAGGTGCAACACCCAGGTTAGGACTAACCGTGTTTTGTGAAACATTGGCGGAAGCTGTGGAAGTACAGCCATTGTCAGTATTAGTTACCGTTACAATATATAATGCGGGCGTAGTAACCGTTTGCGATGCTGTATTAAAACCGTTACTCCAGGCATAACTTACACCTGCAGTAGTTGAGCCGGCATTTAACTGCACTGAAGTCACCGCACAGGTAAGTGTATCGGCCGGTGCAAGGCTTACATTAGGCGCTGTAATATTTTGAGCAACTGTTACCGAGGCAGAAGCGGTGCAGCCATTAGCAGGGTTAGTTACGGTTACTGAATAAACACCGGGCGTGGAAGCCAGGTTTGCTGATGAAGTTGAACCACCATTCCAGCTATATGTTACCCCCGGGGTAGTTGATGAAGCATTCAGCACAACCCTGTAAACTATGCAGTTCAAAGTATCGGGAAAACCAATACTTACGTTAGGCACAGTAATATTTTGGTTAACGTTAACCGAAGAACTTGCTGTGCAATTACCCGGGGTTGATGTAACGGTTACAGTATATGTTCCCGGAGCAGAAACTGTTTTTGTTGAAGCAGTACCCCCACCACTCCAATTGTAATTAACAGAACCGAAAGAAGGTATTGCAGTTAAAGTTATTGTAGTAACAGCACAGGTAAGGCTATCGGTTGGGTTGATGGTAACCTGCGGCAAAGGATTTACTGTAACTGCAACCAATTGCGCCGCGCCGCTGCAACTACCTGTTACCGATACCGGTGTTACCGTATAAGTAACAATTTGTGCAGTAGCTGTAATATTGTAAATAGTATCTTTTATAGTGGCACCTGCCTGTAGAGTTGTATCCTGTCCAGTAGTATTAACGTTGCTTGTAGCTACCCATGCATAAGTTGAAGCCACATTACTTGTAAGCGACAGGTTAATGGGGTTTCCGCTGCAAACAGAAAGACTGTTTGCACTGGTCATAACCGGCGCAGGGTTTACTGTTACGTTAACCGTTTGCGAATTACCCGCACAGGTACCCGAAACAGAAACAGGAGTAACAGTATACACCACAATTTGGTTACCCGCAGTGGTATTGGTTATTACATCATTAATAACCGAAGAGGATTGTTGCGTAATACTTTCGCCGGTAGTGTTTGCGTTGTTGGCAGCTATCCAGTTAAAGGTTGATGAAAGACTGGCAGTTAAAGTAAAATTTAAAGCAACGCCGCTGCACACGGTTGCGGTAGTAGCGCTCGTCATAACCGGTTTTGGTGTTACAGTTACCGAGTATACCACCGGTGTACCATTACATAAGTTATTGAAGCGGGGGGTAATGGTATAAGTAACTGTTAAAGGCGAACCGGTAGTATTAGTAAGGGTTTCGCTTACATTACCGGTGCCACTGGTAGCGTGGCCTGTAATACCAGCTACGGCAGGTGATGTCCAACTATAGGTGGTATAAACGCTGGCAGTGCTAGAGGTTAGTGCTGTTGAAAACACAGAGCCAGAGCAAATAGTTGAAGGGGGCGCCGGGCTGTTAATAACGGGCACCGTGCACACACATGAACCAGCGCCAGAAGGGCAATTGGTAACTGTAGTCCACGCAGGTGGGATAGTATTTATAAAGCTTACTGTACCGCCACTACCGGTTGTGCCGGGGTTACCGCTGTTGCTTACCGAAACGGTTGCACTGTTGGCATTAACAATTGAACTTGCTGCTGCCGAAAATGTATTCTGCAAACAGGTAACCGTGGTGACATGCGAAAAGGCCACCCTTGCATAAATATCATAACCAGCATTGCTTTGCGTAGTGGTGTTCGATGAAAAACTGCACGAGTCAACTACCAACGTTATTGCCCCATCATTACTATTAGCTGCTATAGCACCGCCCACACCGCCGCTGTTTGAGGTAAAGCTGCAGTTGTATACACTTAACTTACCGCTAAACACTGTAATTGCACCTCCGTATGAAAATGCACTTACATCCTGCGAGCTGTTACCGGTAAAGCAACTGTTGCGTATAGTTACAACCGGCCCCGGTGTTGAACTTGAAAGACCTGATAAAATAGTGCTGTAAACAGCGCCACCATCCAAAGCCGCGTTGCCTGAAACCGCGCAGTTAGTAATAGTAACTACCGTGCTGCTATCGCCGCTTATATACACGCCACCACCATACCACGAGGTACGGCCGTTGTTAGACATTACCGAACTATCAATAGTAACGCGTATGCGCTGGCCAATAATATCAATACCGCCGCCATAATCATTAGTAGCCCCCGATGCAGGATTACAGGCAAAACTACTGCCCTTAATAGTTACTGATGAATTTGAAACAATCATTAGCGATGCGTTACCGCCGCCGCTTCCGTCGTTATTAGTAAAAGCCACATCAGTAAGTACCACACCGGTTGCATTGCTGATAGTTACAGCACGGCCTTCGCCAACGTTGGTAGTATTGTATTTAATGGCCAGTATGCCGCTAATCTTAACCCCGTTAGCAAACACTTTTAAAAGGTAGTTGGTATTGGCACTTGCAAAATTGTTATTGAAAATAGTGAGTGTTGAACCTGCCCCTATAATATTTAAGTTAGCCTGGTTTACCGAAAGGTTATTGTCGGAATATACTCCCGCATCAATAAAAACGGTGTCATTTGCAACTGCTACTGTTAAGGCATGGGCTAAAGTTGCCCAGGGGCGTGCTGCAGTACCTGCATTGGCGTTGTTTCCTGTACCAGTGGTGTAAATATCGCCCGTTTGCGAAGCATCATTTACGTAGTATGTAGCTCCCGACGATTTAAGAACATACAGCATCAGAAAAAGAACGAGAGCCTTAGTCTTCATCAGTCTTTAATTATTTATCTCCGAAACTACAATCTTATTACAAATGGGTATCAATAAAAACATCATTTTTTAGTAAGTCTGATGGTTGGTTTTAATAGCAATCATAAACATATTCAACTCTGATACTTCATAATTTATTATTCCTAAACAGACTATTTAAATCTTAGTCAATTCGACATCAAGCTTAATTTAAAATTATTACTTTTAGCAGGTCTGATTTATATATGGCAGGTAACAGTGCAGTATTTATTCTTATAAAAAGTCTTTCGATGTCTGAAAAGAGATACTTCAAAATCTTTTCTGAAAGGCACACTATTGGCATACAAAACAAATACACACTGCTCTTTGATGGCATAGATGCCGCTAAGGTTGAAGACGATAAAGCTATCAGCAGTTTACTGACAAAGGCAGGATTTAACAGCAGGTTTCTCTCTGCCGATAAAAACTACCTCTACCAACTTTTACTGCGCAGCCTTAACGACTTTCACCACGCCAAAACCAATAATATTGAAATTAAAGAGGCGCTTATCTCTATCGAAATTCTTTTCCATAAAGGCTTATATAAACAGTGCCTTAAGCTGGTTAGAAGCACCGAAGTATTGGCCCGCGATTGCGAAAACTTTCAGTTAATGATTGATGTGCTGATGTGGAAGAAGAAGTGTATAGGCTACTCAGCCGGCCTTAAACAGGCTGCTGAAATAAACAGCGACATTAATACTTACCTACAGATGCAAACCAACCTTAAAAAAATTACCGACCTGTATTACGAAAGCAACCTGCTGCAGGCCAGCAACGAAAAAGATGCCGGTAAAAGCGTAGTTAAGAAATTTAAGGACATTCTTAGGCAGCCCGAATTGCTTAAGGAAGAAAACGCCTTATCGTTTTCGGCTAAAACATTTTACCACCTGGTATATTCAAATTACTACTACACTATCGACAATAAACTAAAAGAGCTGGAGCATCTTGAAAAATTAACGGCCCTCATAAAAGAATCAAAAACTTATGCAGTCGAAAACCCGCTCGATTACGTTTCCATCTACAACCGTCTTCTTTCTATTAAAAAATACTTCCCATCATCTTCCTTCTTTAACGATGTGCAAACACTAAGAGAATTCAGCAACAGGGTAGTATTTAAAAATGAAGTAGTTTCTTACCGTGCGTTTATACATTGTAATACACACGAACTTGAATACTACCTTATCAATAACAATTACAAAAGTGCTTTAAGCAAAACCCGAAAGTTTGAAGCCGAAGTTGCCGAAACCAAACTTGATATAGAGCCTTACCATATGATATACTACTATTATCTGTATATCATAACGCTTTTGTATGCGGGGCAGTTTCAGGATGCCCTGAAGTTTTCTAACAAAGTGCTGAATGGTTTTGATTTTGAGGCACGCCCACAGGTTTATATACAGGTTGAAATTTTGAACGCCATTGTTCATTACGAACTTGGCAATTATACTTTGGTACTAGCACTTTGCAGGCAGGTTATAAAGCGCAATAAGCGCCAAAAAATGCTTAGCCCGTTTGAAGAACAACTGCTTAATGCGCTTACTAAAAATGCGGGGAGCAAACACCTTACCTTTAAAGCCGAGGTAACCGCTTTCGAACCGCTGATTGAGGTAAGCGAAGCAGCCTTAAAATCAAACTATAATACAGAGTCGAATTATATAAAATGGGTAAAAGCTAAAATTGAAAGAAAGACTGTAATGCAGGCTGCGTTGTAATACAGCACACCTGCTATATTACATTGAGGAATATAGCTGTTTGGCACAGTTATGGGAATGATATTTCAACCATGAAAAAAAACTACCGCTACCTTATCATTATCCCCGTTTTATTAATTGCCATATTGATTTTTGTGCTCGTTAAAAAGGGTATAAAACAGGCTGCGCGCAAAAAAACAATTACGCCTGAACTGATTGCAGGTAAAGGCTATGCAGATCAATACAAGGCCATGCTAATAGCTTTAGTCAATTATGCCGATAGCACAGGTCTGAATCCGGACATAAAGCACGAATCCTATTTTAAAGTTTATGACTCTATTTCGCGCCTCAACAAAATTACTGACGAGTCAAAAAGAGCCGCTCTTAAATCATTGTTCATCGATTCTGCTAATTCCATGCTGTTCCGCTTGGCCTATGGCGAAGATCTTGAGCTGGTTTATAACGGAGCCAAATACGATATCGATACAATGCGCGTAAAAAACATGGTAACTACTTTAGCTGAAGAGGGCGATTGGCAACAGGCAATAGATAGCCTTGAACCAAAAACAAAGCAATATCAATTGCTTAAAAACTCTTACGGCCAAATCAGGGCCCTTTCAAAAGCACATCCTCAAACCGATATAGCAAGCAGCACTCAACAGGCCGATGAACGAAATTTGGCTATCTCAAAGCTTAAAGACTGGGGGCTGATAAACAATGCACTTACTTCTTCCGCAGTTAGCGATGATGCCTTCCGTAATGCAATCATTCAGTTTCAGAAAATGACCGGCGCTGACACCACCGGCACTACTGATAAAAACACACTGGCCAACCTTAATATCCCGCTGCAAAAACGGTTATTGCAAATAAAGCGCAGCCTCAATTTATACCGCTGGTGCAACCGCTTAAAGGGCACCGACTTTGTATTGGTAAATATTGCCGCCACCCGACTGAAACTTGTAAGCGATACTATTGAAGGTATAAATATGCGGGCCATTGCCGGCAGGCAGAAAGATCAAACCCCTTTGTTTACCGCCCGTTTTATTAAAGTAACTACTTATCCGCACTGGGTTGTGCCGCTAAGTAAAATTAGCGAAGTGAATGAATGGGAAATTGAAAGAAACATGAATGATTTTCACGCAATTAAATTCAAGGGGAAGCGCCTCTCATCTGCTCAATTTAACATCCTACATGAAGAGAGTCTGAAATTCCTTAAATCGGAATTAGATCATAACCGCACCGCTAAGCGGGTAGTCGTAACGCATCATGTTCCAACTCTTTTAAACTATCCTAAACAGTATTTAGGTGGAGTACTTAATCAGGCCTTTGCTGTGGAGTTATTTGATTTGATAGATGAGTCACAGCCCAATTACTGGATTTATGGACATCATCGTAAGCATCCGGTAAAGTGCATCCGGTCAATACGCACTTAGGAAAGGATGCGCTTGACTTTAATAGCCGTATTCCGGGAAACGTCATGTAATTTCTGGCACTGGCTAAGTGATAACCCCTTTCTCAAGTCGGCAGCAAGA
>CAIOTH010000125.1 GCA_903861145.1 uncultured Bacteroidota bacterium
CTTGCTGCCGACTTGAGAAAGGGGTTATCACTTAGCCAGTGCCAGAAATTACATGACGTTTCCCGGAATACGGCTATTAAAGTCAAGCGCATCCTTTCCTAAGTGCGTATTGACCGGATGCACTTTACCGGATGCTTACAATACATCTGGTATTTGGCTCCAAATACCCAAGGAGTATTTTAATAATGAGTAATGGATATGGACTGAATCTCGTAGTTGAACCTGAAAATATAGAGCATTGTGATAGTCGGACTGAACTGAATTGAAAATATAGGGTAATGTGGCTGAATCGGTTATAGGCACCTGTGAACCATTTATTAATTCGAATAAAGAGGACAGGCCAACGCTAAAAACTCTGCCATCATTTGCCTTGGCAAGCGTATAATTGCTTGTAAAGCCGCCCCAAACTCCCGCTCCAACTAACCATGACCCGGAATTGGTAGTAACCACTTGGGTATCCCCACTTAACGCTTGTACGCTTGAAATATCGTCAGTTTTAAGCGGAGAGTTGGAAATATCCATGGTTTCAAAATTACCAGATGCCATGTCATAAACTACCACCCCTTTGCCATATGTCGCTATGTACAATTTGTCATCTGCCTCGTCTACCTGGTAAATAAGGCTACCTCTTGAATAAACCTTAATCGCGCTTTGAGAAAAACACGGCCAGTAAAAAAATAGCAGAGCGGTAAAGAAGGGTAATACTTGGCGCATCCACGGTAGATATGTTACCAATAATAAGCTTTTTTTGTCTATTATAATAATATTTAAACAATAAATTCTCAAGTATTGAAGAGCATCCACTCGTCACTTAAAACTCGAAATGGAAATTGAATTTTCCGCAATGGTCTTGATTTCCTTTTTGTGCATCGAAGCAGTTAACCCGTTTTCGCAAATCGGCAAACCCGGCATAAAACAACAACACCCGCCTTTCTGGCGGGTGTTGTTGTTTTATATCATCACTCCAAATTAACCAACCGGTGGCGGGGGTGGTGGAACATTATTAAACAGGTTACTCAATTCAGCAACAGTATTGGCTGCAGTCCAGCTGGCCATACCGGTTTTCCAAACAAGTGTATCGCGGTTAAGCGTACCCGCCTGTGTCATTTGCGCTAATTGCTCAAGGCTAAAAGGGCCATTCTGCTGTCCGTTCACAGCAGTAAAAAACTGAACCACCGGTGGGGGCGGAGGAGGAGTTGTATTTTGTTGTGCATTTTGGTTAAACTGGTTACCAATGGTATTACCCATTAAGTTGCCCATAGTAACACCAACACCCAAGCCCATACCCATACCGGCAATACCACCCTGGTTACCGGCAGCAGTTTCAATACTTTCGGTAGTGCGGAACTGTGCCAGCTTCTGCATATCAATTTTATTTAAACGCGAGTAGTCGAAAATCTCTTTCTTCAACTCGTCCGGCATCGATACATTCTCAACTACAAACTTGGTTACCTTCAAACCGTAAGCATCAAAATCTTCGTTTAGTTTATCCGTGCAAAGTTTCGAAAGGTCCTCAAGGTTCGCCGCAAACTTCTCAATCGGCAAACCACCTTGCCCAGCGGCATTGGTAAACTTGTTTACTATCAGGCTGCGCAATTGGCCGTTAATTTCGTCGGTAGTATATTGCCCCTCAGTACCGGCAACTTCCTTAATAAACTTACCTGCGTCAATCACTTTATAGGCAAACGAACCAAACGCGCGTAACTCTATTAATCCAAAGCGCTCATCGTTTAAAGTAATCGGGTTTTTAGTGCCCCATTTTTGGTCAATAAAGTTTTTGGTGCTTACAAAAAATACATCGGCCTTAAACGGACTGTTAAACCCGTATTTCCAGCCTTTCAGGGTAGCCAGTATCGGCATGTTCTCAGTCTGCAGCGTATACATGCCCGGCTGAAACACATCGGCAATTGTTCCCTCATTTAAAAACACCGCCTGCTGCGATTCGCGCACAGTAAGCTTGGCGTTCATTTTTATCTCATTCTGGTAGCGTGGAAATTTCCAAACAACTGTGTCGTTGGTATTATCCACCCAATCAATAATATCTATAAACTCGTGCGATAACTTATCAAATAAGCCCATATAGTTAATTTTTTAAAGGGGTTGTTTTATTTTATGAAATGTAAAAGTAGTAATCAATAAATCAATACCCAAACGTATAACATACAGACGGATTGTTGTATCAATAAATTGTTGTTTTTGGAAATTTAATGCAGCAATTGCCAAGAAATGCAAAATCTCTCCCAGTTTCACCTGAAAAAAGGCCTTTTTAGTCAAAATCCGGTAACCTCTGCGCTCAGGCAGGTGTCTAAAACATGATCCTGACAAACCCAATATAAATGGAGCCACATATTATACCCCAATTTACCTTGCCCAATGCTTTAGCGGCAGCGCTTATAGCTGTAGTGTATATCGTCATTTTTTCGATGGTTAAAGAGCCCAATCGGCAAAAAATAAATGCCATAATTCTGGCCGGAGCAGGTGCTGCTTACCTAAGGGGTGGCTTTGGTATAGGCGAGTTTGTGTTTTGTGGATTTATGACCTTTATCGCATTTAAAGGCCTAAGTAATTACACCTTTATTGGTATAGGATGGCTACTACATGTCGGCTGGGATATCCTACATCATCTGTACGGCAATTCTATCGTTTCTTTCGACCCGTCTTCATCTGCCGGTTGTGCAGTCTGCGATACCATTCTTGCACTCTGGTTCTTTTTCGGAGCGCCTAATGTGTTTAGCTTATTTAAGCTACATGTGCCTGGGAAGATGTCTTAAACGGGTCACCTTCATAATCCGACCGCTTACGATGGATGGTGTAAAGTTTAAGAGGGGTGGTCATTTTGCCCGTTAAACAGACTTAAACAATTGATAATCAAATAAGTGATGTTTTTTAAATGACCCCCCCTGAAGAAATAGTTGACAGGTTGAGGGTAAATTTCTCTAACACCTACTTATCGCAATACCGCTTAATTACGGAATAAGCATCAAGTATGCCCAACTCTCCCGCCTTACTTAAATTAATGCAGGCGCTTTCGTTTTCACGCGTTAAAA
Organism: uncultured Bacteroidota bacterium; assembly: GCA_903861145.1. GTDB lineage: Bacteria > Bacteroidota > Bacteroidia > Chitinophagales > LD1 > Bog-950. The sequence goes on from CAIOTH010000125.1 coordinate 3,048, forward strand.
TAAGTAATAGGCCTTTATTAAAATAAGCTTCTGCCAACGTAGGGTCATGCTCAATAGCCGTTGTAAGGTCATCCATGGCACCGGTAAAATCATTCATGGCAACTTTAGCGGTAGCACGGTTATACATAGCATAGGCAAAATTAGTATCCAAAGCCAAAGCCGACGAATAATCTTTTACCGCCAATTCATAGCTATTTCCCGCAATCAGGCTCCTCGAAAATCCATTCAACATCGAAACCGCCTGCGGATTATCCGACGCCTCTAACTCCAGTAACTTTAACCGTGTATTGGCCCGGCTAAAATAACTCAGGGCATTAAACGGGTCTAAATCGATAGCCTTATCAAAATCCGAAAGGGCCCGGTCATAAACATATAGTACACTAAAAATAACACCGCGTTCGGCATATAAACTTGCTTTGCCGGGTGCCAGGTAAATAGCACTATCCAAGGCCTCAAACCGCTTTTTCATCATCCCACCTTCCATGCTATCAGTTTTATTAAACAGGGTAAGGTCCGCCCCTGCATAATGCTTTTTAGTAGTGGCATCATAAACCATCACCTTATTCCCTGCACTCGGGAAAAGGATAACCGAAAAAATTGGCTGTGGCTGTATCTCTGTATGTTTATACTGAACTTTGTCTTTAGTATCCTTCGGGCTTTCAAAGTCATCTGCAAGGGTCATTAGTTTCATCAATTTCAGGCCCTCGTAATATTTAGTGCTATCGCTGGCTGTTGCCTGCAGCTTTTTAATTTCGTTGGCTTTCTTATCATCCTGCGCTGCACCTTTTAAATTGTTCATGGCTTTTTTTATCTCGGCCCGGTACCGGTAAGCCTCAATAAAATCGGGATATAAAGCAATTACTTTATCATAATCATTAAGCGCATCCGGCAGGTTACCCTTTTCAAACTCAAGCCCTGCACGGTTGTAATAAGTAAGCACGTGGTCTGGGCTAATGCTTAAAACCCTGGCATAATCATTTAAAGCACCGTAGTAGTCTTTGGTTTTACTTTTCAAAATCCCCCGGTTAAAATACGCCGATGCCGAATACGGGGCCAACTGTATCACCCTGTTCAAATCCATAAGCGCTTGCTTGTAATGCTCCTGGTCCATTTCAAGCAGCCCCTTCTGAAACATGCCAAACGTATTCATCGAATCAATACTCAGCGCCATGTTAAAATCCATCATCGCCGAATCTTTATCGTTTGCCCCAACACGGGCCATACCACGTTCAACATAGGCGCGGGCATTCCTTGGCTTAAGTTCTATTGCTTTATTATAATCAAGTATGGCTTCCTTGTATTGGTTAATTTTCGATTTGCTTGCTCCGCGGATTAAATACAGGTTTTCGTCCCTTACGTGCATTTTTTCAGCGTGGTTGCAATCCTCTATCGCCAATTCATATTGTTGCAAAGCCATATAAGTAATAGACCTGTTTAAATAAATCTCAGCATTATTCGAATCCAGCGCTATAGCCTTTTCATAATCATCCAACGCACTGTTATAGTCGAAAAGGCGGTCTTTAGTAATGGCACGGTAGCAATACACATCACTACGGTAAGGGTAAAGTTCTATCGAGTGTGTGCAATCTTCTTCAGCACCGGTATAATCATCCAACTGAAATTTTGCGTAGGCCCTTAAAAAGTAACCTTCATAACTATCAGGCCGCAGCTTTAAACCTATGTTCAGGTTCTCAATAGCTTTTGCGTAGTGTCCTTCGCTTAATTCAATGCGGCCTAATTCAAGATAGTTTGCCCTGCGCTGGGCTATAGACGTGTTGCTTACAAAAATGCAAAGCAGCAAAACAATAATTTTTACGGGATGTGCTCGCATTGCGTTAACCGAAGGCCTAATTAAATTTTGGACAAATCTAGGTAAATGCAATACGTATTCGCCTGTTAAATATGTTAACGTTTTGTTGCCTCAGTTCCGCTTTTTCTTCGCCCGTTCATATTGCCTGGGCCATTGCGCTTCGGCATTCAATTCAAAGGCGGCGCGTAACGGAAAGTGAGGATCGCGTAAAAATTCTCTGGCCAAAAATACAAGGTCGGCTTCGCTATTGGCAATTATGTTTTCGGCTTCCTGTGCGGTGGTGATTAGCCCAACGGCACCGGTAAGTATGCCACTGGCTTTTTTAATGCCGGTAGCAAAGCTTAATTGATATAGCGGCTTAACCGGTATTTTTACATTGGCTGCATTGCCGCCACTACTACAATCCATTAAATCAACACCTTTTGTTTTTAGAATATTTGCTAGTTGTACCGAATCATTTTCAGTCCACCCCCTCTCGGCCCAATCGGTGGCCGATATCCGCACAAAAACGGGTAAGTTTTCAGGCCACACTTTTTTAATACTTTCAATTATTTCTAACAAAAACCGAATTCTGTTTTCAAAGCTGCCCCCGTATTGATCGGTGCGGTGGTTACTTATTGGCGAAAGAAACTCATTGATGAGATATCCATGTGCGCCATGTAGTTCAATTATTTCAAAACCTGCAGTAAGCGCCCTCTTTGCGGCTAGCTTAAACTGATTTACCAGTGCCGCAATTTCCTCAACCGTTAGTTCCGTAGGCACCAATTGTCCCTCCTTATATGCCACCGCGCTTGGTGCTACAGGTTGCCAGCCCCCTTCGGCTAATGTTATCGGGCCGTTACCAAGCCAGGGGGGCTGGGTGCTTGCCTTTCGCCCGGCATGTGCCAATTGCATACCCGGTATCGCCCCTTGCGCTTTTATAAAAGTGGTTATGCGTTGTAAAAACTCAATATGCTCGTCTTTCCAAATACCAAGGTCAGCCGGCGAAATTCTTCCCTCCGGGCTCACCGCCGTTGCCTCAGTAAAAGCCACTGCAGCACCACCAACTGCAAAGCTTCCCAAGTGAACCAGGTGCCAATCATTTGCAAAACCATCAGTTGATGAATACTGGCACATGGGCGAAACAACAATGCGATTGCGTAATTCGAGGGACTTAATTTTTAACGGAGAAAATAGTTGGGCCATATTTTATGTTTGAGTATAACGTCTACCTGAACGTTAGCAAAACGAAAAATAAATCAAATTGTTTAAGGATGAGCGCGGTTCCCGTCAGGACTTAAGAAGGGCGTTAAGCAATATCTTACAAAACCGGGCTAAAAACTACCTTCGCACAAAATTAGCACCATCCAATGATGAAGTTCGACGAGTTAAATTTGAACAAGCCCCTGCTTAATGCTTTAAATGAAATGGGTTATGTGCACCCTACAACCATTCAGCACAAGGGTCTCCCGGTAATCATGTCGGGCCGCGATGTAGTAGGTATTGCTCAAACCGGTACCGGTAAAACATTGGCCTATTTACTTCCCGCCCTGCGCCAATGGGAATTCTCAAAAAATAAAGTGCTTAAAGTTTTGGTATTGGTGCCAACGCGTGAACTGGTTGTACAAGTAGTTGAGGTAGCAAAAAAGTTAAGCACCTATATGAGCGTCAGCGTTGAAGGCGTATATGGTGGCGTAAACATGAAACCCCAAATGGCTTTAATAGGGGGTGGCGTTGATATACTAGTAGCTACTCCCGGCCGCCTGCTTGATTTAATATTAAATGGCACCGTAAGCCTAAAAACCGTCAAAAAGCTGGTAATTGATGAGGTTGATGAAATGCTAAGCCTCGGGTTTAAATACCAGCTTACAACCATACTAAACCTGCTACCCGAAAGGCGCCAAAACCTCATGTTCTCTGCAACTATTACAGATGATGTCGAAGCCTTGATAAACCACTACTTTAACGGGCCCGTAAAAATTGAAGCCGCCCCAGTGGGCACCCCGCTCGATAACATTTTGCAAATGGGCTATGCCCTGCCTAATTTTTATACTAAGGTGAATATGCTTGAGCTCTTGTTGGCTAACGCCGAAGCGTTCAAAAAGGTACTCGTATTTGCCGCCACCAAAAAACTGGCTGACCAACTGTACGAACAAATTGGAGGGAAGTTCCCCGACCAGATTGGTGTTATCCACTCCAATAAAAGCCAAAACAATAGGTTCGATACTGTAAAGAAATTTCAAAACGGCGAATACCGGGTTTTAATTGCCACTGATATTATTGCCCGCGGTCTTGATATTTCAGAGGTTTCGCACGTAATTAACTTCGATGTGCCCGAAGAGCCTGAAAACTACATTCACCGCATTGGCCGTACGGGTCGTGCCGATAAAGAGGGTATAGCTATTACCTTTATTACCCCAAAAGAGGCTGAATTGCAAACTGCCATTGAAACCCTGATGAATACCGCAATACCTATGCGCGATTTGGCAGAGGGGCTGGTAATAGAAGAAAAACTTACCCCGGACGAAATGCCCAAAAATCTTGTAAGAAACATACAAGATAAATTTGAGCGCAAACCTGCTCCAACCGGCGCATTTCACGAAAAGATCGAAAAAAACAAAAAGGTAAACAATCCTATTTCCAGGGGAGAAAAGCTTAAATTAAAATACGGCAAACCCAAAACACGCGGGCAAAAGAAAAAGAAGTAAGGCCGCTGGTGCCATTTAAGTGAACAAGAAAATTCAAGAAGATAGCCTTTCTGGTTTTGTAAAGTTCATAAAATATTTACTTTTGCCGTCCCTTCGGGTAAAATGCCCTTGTGGTCTTGGTTTGGTAGCTCAGTTGGTAGAGCAATAGACTGAAAATCTATGTGTCGGGGGTTCAATTCCCTCCCAAACCACTGATAAAAAGAGCTATCTAATTGATTTTCAATTACATGGCTCTTTTTTTATTCAGGCCTACTGAAACCTGACTGAAACATTTACACACTTTGCTAACGGCAAATGGATTTTATAAACCTTAGCCGCAATTTTACAAATCCGAAAAATACCTGAATAAACAGGGCTATAACGCTTTAGCCAAAAGGGAAGAAAAAACCAATACTTTGCATTAAAATTTGATGGTATGACTAACGGACAAATGGCTCTTGCCATGGGGATAAACGATGTAATTATTGTTATAGGGTTTCTAAGCCTATACTAAAACTCTTCCCAAAGGCCAGTTTTAGACACTTTTGGGTGTTCTGGAAATATAAACACCAAGTGGACACCCACCCCGGAACCGAAATTTTTGTCCAACCATGCTTCAAAATTTTGATTGAAAATTGAGGTTTTCGATAGGAACTAAAATTCGAGCATTCGCATTTGGGGGTCTTTGTTATGGCTTGTGCCCTGATTTGCTAAATACTATTCTACAAGTAGCAAGTTCTTACTAAAAGTTAAATTATTGTTCAGCACGGAAACGATATAATATCCATTGGGTGCGTTATTCATTGTTAAAGTGCTTGTCAATTGGGTAATAGGGCTGTCGTGAATTATCTGTCCATCCATGTTGTAAACTTTCAATTCAGCACCTTGATTTGA
>CAIOTH010000126.1 GCA_903861145.1 uncultured Bacteroidota bacterium
GGCAGGTATGCCGTTGATATTTTGAACCGAGCCGTTATTGGCAATTATCTTGTTCTTCATATCGTTATTCCACAAGCCCAGGTTTACAAGGTCTTTAAGCAGGTGTTTATTAACGATGATAAACTCGCCGCTCAATACTCTTCTTGAGTAAATGTTTGAGGTATATGGTTCAAAGCATTCGTTATTGCCGAGGATTTGAGAGGTGGAAGCAGTAGGCATTGGTGCAACTAATAATGAATTACGAACACCGTATTCCATTACTTCTTTGCGTAATGATTCCCAATCCCAACGATCGGTTGGTTGAACGTTCCACATATCAAATTGGAAAATACCTTTTGATAGAGGCGAGCCCTTGAATGTTTGGTAAGCACCTTGTTCTTTCGCCAAATCTTTACTGGCGGTCATTCCTGCAAAGTAGATGGTTTCAAAAATGTTTTTGTTCAATATTTTTGCCAAGTCACTTTCGAAAGGCAGGCGCAATAAAATGAATACATCGGCCAACCCTTGCACACCTAAACCTATAGGGCGGTGAAGCATGTTTGAAGTTCTGGCTTCCTCAACCGGGTAATAGTTATTGTCAATAATGTTGTTGAGGTTTTTAGTTACCTGGTAGGTAACATCGTATAATTTTTGCTGGTCGAATTTGCCATCGATTACAAAACGGGGCAATGCCAGTGAAGCCAGATTGCAAACAGCAACTTCTTCAGGGCTGGTATACTCCATTATTTCAGTGCATAGGTTACTGCTTTTAATGGTGCCCAGATTTTGTTGGTTGCTTTTACCATTGGCAGCATCTTTATATAACATGTAAGGTGTGCCGGTTTCGATTTGTGAATCGAGGATGGCAAACCAAAGTTCCTGGGCCTTAATGGTTTTCCTGGCTCTTCCCTCCTGCTCGTATTTTTCATACAACGCCTCAAACTCGGGTCCCCAACATTCGCTTAGTCCGGGTGCTTCGTTCGGGCAGAATAAACTCCACTGTCCATCGCTTTCAACACGCTTCATAAACAAGTCCGATATCCAAAGTGCATAGAACAAATCGCGAGCGCGCATTTCTTCTTTACCGTGGTTCTTTCTTAAATCTAAAAACTCAAACACATCTGCATGCCATGGTTCCAAATAAACGGCAAAGGCACCTTTGCGTTTGCCACCGCCCTGGTCAACGTAACGTGCAGTGTCGTTAAACACGCGTAACATAGGTATGATGCCATTGCTGGTGCCATTGGTGCCGCCGATGTAACTACCGGTTGCACGGATATTATGAATGGCAAGGCCAATGCCGCCTGCACTTTGCGATATTTTTGCGGTTTGTTTTAGTGTATCATAAATGCCGTCGATGCTATCGTCCTTCATTGTCAGCAAAAAGCAGCTGCTCATTTGCGGTTTTGGAGTGCCGGCATTAAACAAGGTTGGCGTGGCGTGGGTAAACCAACGCTCGCTCATTAAGTTGTATGTTTTGATAGCACTGTCAATATCGTTTTTATGAATGCCGATTGCTACGCGCATATACATGTGTTGAGGACGCTCAACAATTTTGCCTTCTATTTTAAGCAGGTATGATTTCTCAAGAGTTTTGAAGCCGAAATAATCGAAGCCGAAATCGCGGTCGTAAATAATAGAGCTATCTAGTATCTCGGCGTTGGCTTCAATAATTTGCCAAACGTCATCGGCAATTAAGGGCGATTTTTTACCACTGCCGGAATCGGCATAGTAGTAAAGTTTGCTCATGGTTTCGGAGAACGACTTGGTTGTATTTTTATGGAGGTTGCTTACCGCAATGCGCGAGGCAAGCAAGGCGTAATCAGGATGCTTGGTGGCAAGCGAGGCTGCAGTTTCTGCGGCCAGGTTATCTAATTCGGTAGTAGGTACTCCGTCGTAAATGCCTTCAATTACTTTTTTGGCAACATCGATAGGGTTAACCAGTGGACTTAAGCTGTAGCTAAGTTTTTCGATACGAGCGGTTACTTTGTCGAACTTGATGCTTTCTTTTCTTCCGTTTCTTTTAATTACGTGCATGGGTTATTTATATTATGGGGGTTATGGTTTCTGTTTAAATTGTTCTACTCCAAATAGAACACTGATTTACTTTACTTTTTACTATTTCGAATTATTGTTCCGAACAGGTGGCTGTCGGCATGTTTCTATTTTAGACAGCTGCGGTTTGTTCTAAAAATCTTCTTCCAGCGTAAACGTTTTTTCTTCTTTGGTTCCGGCCATTACGCCCGATTTTTGATAGTCGCCCACCCGTTTTTCGAAGAAGTTGGTTTTGCCTTGTAGCGAAATCATTTCCATAAAATCGAAAGGGTTAGTCGCGTTGAACATTTTGGGGTAACCCAGTTCAGCTAACCAGCGGTCGGCAACAAACTCAATGTATTGCTGCATCAGTTTGGCGTTCATACCAATCAGGTCAACAGGTAGCGCTTCGGTAACGAATTCTTTTTCAATACGTACGGCATCGCTGATGATAGCAAATACCTCATCTTTAGTAAGCTTGGTTTGCAGCATGCTATAAAGAAGGCAGGCAAACTCGCAATGTAAGCCTTCATCGCGGCTGATAAGTTCGTTGCTGAATGTGAGGCCGGGTAATAATCCTCTTTTCTTTAACCAAAATATAGAGCAAAAGCTTCCGCTAAAGAAAATGCCTTCAACCGCGGCAAAGGCCACCAGGCGCTCGGCAAAGTTTCCTTGTTGTATCCAGCGTAAAGCCCATTCGGCCTTTTTCTTTACGGCTGGCACGGTGTCAATAGCATGGAACAGGCGGGTTTTCTCCTGAGGGTCTTTTATATAAGTGTCAATTAGCAGCGCATAGGTTTCAGAGTGTATATTCTCCATCATTATCTGGAAACCATAAAAGCAACGTGCCTCAGGCAGTTGCACTTCGCTCATAAAATTTACGGCAAGGTTCTCATTTACAATACCATCGCTGGCAGCAAAAAAAGCCAGCACATGCGAAACGAAATGACGTTCGCCATTATTCAAGCTGTTCCAATCCTTCATGTCGCTGCTCAGGTCAACCTCCTCGGCGGTCCAAAAGCTGGCTTCATGTTTTTTATACATTTCCCAAATGCGGGGATAGTTGATTGGCAGAATAACAAAGCGGTCCTTATTTTCTTTTAATAGTATTTCTTCCGTCATAATAGTTTTACCCTTGCTTTGTGTGTTAAATTTGGCAGTCGGGGACGGGACAACTATAAAAGACCTGAAGAAAAAACAGGTCGCTTAAGGTTGTGCAACACCCTTTATGCGAAGGTTCGGCACAAAATTGTTTTGGCAGGCACTCTGACTTGTAACAGAAACGTTACTTACAGTTGCGCAACAGTCCATGATTTTCACATGGTTCCCCTTTTAATACCGGCAAAGCCGGACGACCAAACAATAGTTGTTAAGAACTGGGACAATAATACGGCAGGTAGCCTACTTATAACTTAAGATTTTAATCACACCCTGTTAATATCAAATTCGGGGTACGCTGAAAATAAATTTGGTTATGTGATTAAGGAAAAAAGAAATGGTTTGTGGAGGTTGGCGAGAAAGATAATTTAGGACTGATGGTAGATTGTAAGGAGGTTATTTTCAATGAGATTGGCTTTAACAGATCAGTAGTATTGAATATGATGCTGTTCGCCATTTTCTGCAATCACCAACTTAGTGTACAACTTTTGAGCTGTTTTTTCGGTAGGATACCAATGACGATTGGCACTAGATAATATTAAAAGACCGTGGTGGTCGCCAAGGGCAGCGAAATTGGGCATTCGGGGTTGTTTGGGAAATATTGGCAGGTTGTGGTTACTGATTAAAGCGTCTGTTTCAGTGGCAACATCATCGGTGGCAACGCCAATTTCGCTGATGCAGATAATGGAATTAGCCGTAAAGGGGTCAGCGCATTTATTATCCAAATCAAAACGGGCAATGAACTCTAAAATATTGCCACTGCTGTCGTAGAAATAAAATGATTGGGCGTTCCAGTTTACAAAGTCGGCAATTTTATCGCCGGGGGTAACATCCATTATTTCCACTTTGGTTTCGATCCATTTAAAAGCGTCTTCCAGTTGGTTGTTGGGGATGTTAAATGCGAAGTGGTAGATTGGATCTGGGTGCGCGGTGAGTTTAAATATGAGGGTAGTGAGGCCTGCTGCAAATGAAATATGGTTATCGGTTTTTTTGATGACTTTAAGCCCAAGAACATCGCGGTAAAACTGTTCAGTTTTGGATAGATTGTTGGATAGGATTTCGAGGGTTTGGATTTTCATGTTATCAAGCGCGCGGAATGAATTTAGGAGTTTTCGATTAACTTATTTGACTAATAGCATTAACCAGATAATTGGGGCTACTCGACTAGCCTAACACTCAATAATTTGACCTATTTTTATAGTATGTTGAATGGTGGACATTTGAACGACCTTTTGGGTTCATCGCGGTTTGTAGTTGGGCCGGTTATTGTAATACTAATTGTTGTGGAGGGCATTTGGGCGTGGAGTGTGAACCGGGAGACGTATAGAGTAAAAGAGAGCCTGGCTAATACCGCAATTTTTGCCGGGTATATTACCTCGAAGATTGTTTTGTTTGGTTACCAACTGGCTATTTTAGCTTTTGTAAGCAGGTTTGCCGTTTGGCACATGCCCGAAAACATACTTACCATTGTAGTAACGTTTATAGCCGCCGATTTTTGCTTTTACTGGTATCACCGTATTTCGCACCAGGTAAAGTTTTTTTGGGCGTTCCATTTAACGCACCATAGCAGCCAAAGTATGAACCTTACTACGGCTTACCGTATTAACTGGCTGAGTGCTTTTGTGCTTCCCTTCTTTTTTATACCGGCGGTTTTATTGGGTTGCGACCCGCTTATTATTTTGCTGAGTTACCAGGCCAATTTGTTTTACCAATTTTTTATGCATACCGAAACTATTGGTAAAATTCCGTTTGCTGAGGGGGTGATTAATACGCCTTCGGCACACAGGGTGCACCATGGTAGCAATGCTATTTATATTGATAAAAACTACGGCGGCGTGTTTATGGTTTTTGACCGTATGTTTGGCACTTACGAGCCTGAAACGGAGCGGGTTAAATATGGTATTACTTCAGGCTTTGTTAGCCATAATCCTTTAGTGTTGGTTTTTCATGGCTTTGCCGATTGGGTGAAGGGGAAGATGCATTATAAGGGGTGATTTACTATTGAAGTTTCAGCTTCGTTGCCGGCTACTCAAATACGAGATTGCTTCGTCGCAAAGCCTTCTCGCAATGACGCATTTCTTATTTTTTCAATTCTTCCTCAAAAGCTTTTTGCAATTCGGTTTTGCGTGAGGGTGAGAGATGGAATTTGGTTTCGGCGGTTTGGAGGAGTTTGCGGGTGGCGGTTTGGAGGAGTTCGGTTTGTTGGATAAAGAGCTTGCAGAATTTGCAATACAGCAAATGGAACCATAGACCGAAGCGTTCGGCGCCATCAAGTTTGCCCTCTTTCTTCTTTTCGTGAAGATAGGTGGCTTGCTTACAGCTTATTGCTATTTTGTTTAAAATACTCATTTGCCAAACCAGTTTATATCCATGCATTCGCGCAGTTGTAGTTTTGCACGGTGCATTATTACCCAATAGTTAGACGGGGCAATTTGCAATTCTTTACAAATCTCTTCGCTGTCTAAGTCTTCCATGTTTTTTAAGGTGAAAACGGTCGCCCATTTTTCGGGTAGCTTGCCCAGACAGTTTTTCAGAATGGTATAGAACTCATCGCTTTCTACCTTGGTTTCAAAGTCTTTACCCCAGTCGTGCGGGCTATTGGCGTCCGTCCAATGGTCAGTGCGGCCATCGGCTTCGAAAAAATGATTCATAAAATCATCTTTCGTGTTTTTATCAAAAATGTTAAGCTCGTTTTGGGTAGATTTTTTGCGGTAGTAATCAATAATCTTCCGTTTTAAAATGGCAATCAGCCATGTTTTTTCGGAGCTGTTAAACTGAAAGGTGTCTTTAGCTTTTAGAGCGCTAAAGAAAGTATCCTGCACCAAATCCTCGGCCACATCCTGCCGGTTGATGCGGGCAAAGGTGTAGGCGAACAAGGCATCGGCGTAGCGTTCAATCCACTTTTCGGGTTCGAGTTTAAATTCAGGAGGCATGGGGTAAATTTA
>CAIOTH010000127.1 GCA_903861145.1 uncultured Bacteroidota bacterium
CGACCTTGGACACTACCTTGGTGATGCGCACATGCCTTTGCATACCTCGGTGAATTACGACGGGCAGTTAAGCAATCAAACCGGGGTGCACTCATTTTGGGAGTCGCGGTTACCTGAAAAATTTGGCAACAGCTATAATCTAAACACGCGCAATGCAAAGTACATTGATGATGTAACGAAAGAGACCTGGCGCATTATTAAAAGTTCACACCACCTAGTTGACACGTTACTTAGCGCTGATAAGGAGGTAAGACGCACATTACCCGAGGATAAGTGGTACAAGAAAGATGAAAAGGGAATTGTTATTAAAACCAAGTACAACACACGTATTCAATCGGATGAATATGCAGAGGCTTTTCATAAGGCTTTACATGGTATGGTTGAGGCGCAAATGAACGCATCCATTACAGCTGTTGCTGATTTTTGGTATACCGCCTGGGTAAATGCCGGCAAACCTGATTTGAGCGTTTTAGATGATACCGAGCTAACTGAATTAAACAAAGCACCTTTAGCAAAAGATTATGCCGCCTGGAAGCAAGGTAAATTAACGAAAATGAAAGCCGAAGCAGAATACTAGACCTACATTGACATCAATTTATATATTCACGCCCCGTTTGTGTTAAATTGTTTAGGCAAATAAATTTATATGATGTCAAGATTTTTTGTTTTCTGTGCACTTTTACTCGCTGGCGGCTTTCATTCTTCAGCCCAGGTGAGAATACTTTTTGATTGTACTAAGGCCCAAACCGCGGGTAACGCCGATTGGGTGATTGATGCTGACGTGCATGATGTTTACTGGCATCCAAGTGCACTTGTCGGCCAGGGCCATGGCTCAGATCCGCAAATTTTGCCTACGCCGGCGCAAAGCTCCGTTACATCCACCACAGCCGAGACATATTGGGAAGGTTCGCTTTCAAGTTGGGGTATTGATTGCGTAAATTATGGTTATGAGGTTGAAACTTTGCCGGTAACAGGTCAAATTACCTATGGGAATTCATCGAATGCTCAGGATCTGTCTAATTACAAAGTGTATGTAATGGATGAACCGAACATCAAATTTACGACTGCTGAGAAAACGGCTATTTTACAGTTTGTTGAAAATGGCGGAGGCTTATTTATGATTTCGGATCATAACATTTCGGACCGTAATAATGATGGATGGGATTCGCCAAGTATCTGGAATGATTTTATGGGTACGGTAAGCCCGAAAAATCCATTTGGCATCCGTTTTAATTTGGAAGAGTTTACCCAAACCAGTTCGAATGTAGCATCTCTGCCGTATGATTCAGTATTGCATGGCCCATTTGGGGCAGTAAGTAAGTTGCAATTTAACGGAGCAACGAGCATGACACTATCTCCGGATTCGAATAGTACCGTTACCGGCGTTATTTTTCTTACGGGTACCAGCACAAGTGCAGATACGGGAGTAATGTTTGCCCACTCACGTTTCGGAAAAGGGAAAGTAGCCGCTATATCTGATAGCTCGCCATTTGATGATGGAACCGGTAACCCGCAAACAACGCTTTATTCGAGCTATGCAACATCCGTTAGCGGTAATCACCGCAAACTGATTATGAACGCTACTATCTGGCTGGCAGCTATGGATAGCAGTGGAGTATCAGGTATTATTGATGTGCTGCAGGATAATAGTTTCGAAATTTACAAAACCAGCAGCACTAGCTTGCGCATTGTAAATCAAAAATCAGATAACCAATTGCTGGAAATTTATGATGTGCTAGGCAATCGGGTTGCCGGCAAACAAATAGCTGATGTCGTAGATTACTTAGACATTACCCGGCTATCTTCAGGTATCTATTTTGCCAGAATAGGAAATACAACGAAGAAGTTTTTCAGATAGAAATGTTCTAGGGGGCTATCCCTTATAATCCATTTTACCCCTAACCAGGTCAACAAAGCCGTGAAATACCAGCACAAAAGGGTTATGACTAACAAAGCCTGTTGAAATCCCATATTCCACTGGTTCAGTTTCAGCCTGATAAGTGCCGAACATCCGGTCCCAAATCATAAATACACCACCAAAGTTTTTATCAATATAAATTGGATTGCTGCCGTGATGAACCCTATGTGCTGCCGGTGTATCGATAATGCCCTCAATCAAAGGTATTTTATCAACCGCCTCGGTATGTAGAAAAAGTTGGAAAATGAGGTTAAAACTAAAGCTGATAGCCACATATAATGGCGGCACTCCTAATAGCACAATGGGAATAAAGAAATAAGGGGTGATGAGTGCGCTGAACCAGTTGAGACGGTAAGCGGTTGTAAAATTCATCCACTTACTTGAGTGGTGAATTAAGTGGAATGCCCAGAAGAATTTACTATGGTGGGAAACGAGATGGAACCAATAATAACAGAAATCGGTTGCCACAAAGCTGATTGCAAAAACCCAACCGTTTTCGGGCAAATGAAAAAATGCAAAGTGAGACACAAATCTCAAAACCGCCAATTGATATCCTACCGTTAGCGCCTTGCTAAGAATGTAACCAATAAGAATAACCGTATTTGAAAGGCTTTCTTTTAAATTAAATTGTTGCCGGCGTTTGAGATACACCCATATACCTTCGATAATAATAAGCACCAAAACAAAAAGGAAGAACCATTTAGTATTAGAACCCAGAACGTGACTCATAAAAGAGGTTTGGAGCGTTATTAAGTTACAGCTAAGATATACAACCTGCGATATGGTTTAAAACGCGGTTAAATTTATTTGCTGAAAAGGAGATATAACATAGCGAAGTGCCTTTTTTAAGAGGTAGAATAAACTCCGGTCTGATTAAATCATCGAATTTTAAGCAACATCATTAGTTTTGCCGCGTGCAGCACAAAATCTCAATTACAAATCCTGTCTTCAAATTTATTGCAGATGCAGCGGATGAATTACATTACGAAACGTACGCCGTTGGGGGATACGTGCGCGACCAATTACTAGAAAGAGAATGCAAAGATATTGACTTTGTGTGTGTTGGCAGTGGCATTGAACTTGCCGAAAGAGCTGCAAAAAAAATTGACAACAGGCTGCACGTAACGGTATTTAAAAACTTTGGCACCGCCCATTTTAAGTGGCATGACCTTGACCTTGAGTTTGTGGGTGCACGTAAAGAATCGTACCAGCGCGATTCGCGCAAGCCCATTGTGGAAGAGGGGACTTTACAGGACGATCAAAACAGGAGGGACTTTACTATAAACGCGTTGGCGATTAGCCTGAACAAGGAAACTTATGGACAGCTAATTGATCCGTTTGGGGGAGTTGATGATTTGGAGAACAAACTAATCCGCACCCCGCTTGACCCGGATATAACTTTTAGTGATGATCCATTGCGTATGATGCGTGCAATAAGATTTGCATCGCAGCTTGGCTTTGTTATTCAACCCGAAACTTTTGAATCGATTACCCGAAATGCGGAAAGAATAAAAATTATATCGCAGGAGCGGATAACAGATGAGTTGAACAAGATTATCCTTTCCAGGGTGCCTTCGGTCGGATTTAAGTTACTTGAAGAATCGGGCCTGCTGAAAATCATTTTCCCTGAAATGATAAAGCTGAAGGGGGTGGAAGAAATTGAAGGCAAGGGGCATAAAGATAACTTCTATCACACCCTACAGGTTTTAGACAATGCCTCGAAATATTCGAAAGATTTATGGTTACGTTGGGCTGCTATTTTGCATGATATAGCCAAGCCGCCAACTAAAAAGTTTGTAGTGGGCGAGGGCTGGACTTTTCATGGCCACGAAGTACTGGGCAGCAAATGGGTGCCGGGTATATTCAGAAGGTTGAAATTGCCGATGGGTAATGAGATGAAGTTTGTGCAAAAGCTGGTGTTTCTTCACCTACGACCTATTGCGCTTACCAAGGAAGAAATTACGGATTCGGCTTTAAGAAGATTACTATTTGAAGCGGGTGATGATATTGAAAGCCTTTTGGCGCTGTGCGAAGCCGATATAACATCTAAAAACCGTGAAAAGGTAAAACGTTATTTAGCCCGTTTTGAAACTGTGCGTGAAAAGCTGAAAGAAGTTGAAGAGAAAGACCAACTAAGAAACTTTCAGCCACCGGTATCGGGTGAGTTGATTATGGAAACTTTTGGTATAAAGCCATCGCGCGAGATTGGAATCATAAAAGAAGAAATTAAGGAAGCAATACTGGAAGGGAAGATTAGGAATGATTATAACGAGGCCTACGCTATGATGATTGAACTGGGTGAAAAACTTGGTTTGAAAGTAGTGGGCAAAGCATGAGCGGTAATACAAAATATTTAATTGTTGTTTGCGGGCCAACAGCGGTTGGCAAAACTTCGCTTTCCGTTGAAATAGCTAAGCACTACGGAGCTGAAATTATTTCGGCGGACTCGAGACAGTTTTATAGGGAGATGAATATTGGTACGGCAAAACCATCGCCGCTGGAACTTGCGGAGGTTCCCCATCATTTTATCAATAACATTTCGATACACACCAAAAATTACAGCGCGGGCAAATACGAGCAAGAAGTTATTGAGTTTTTGGACGAGTATTTTAAAACAAAAGATATTGCTGTTTTGGTAGGTGGCTCGGGCCTTTTTATAAATGCCGTTTGCAGTGGATTTGATTCGTTCGAGACTACCGACTTTAAACAGCAGCTTACCGCCAGGATTTTTTTGAACGGCAAGGACTTAAGCTGGCTACAACAGGAATTGGAAAGAATAGACCCGGAATATTATGCTGAGGTTGACAAAAAAAACCCAGTACGACTAATCAGGGCGCTGGAAGTAATTTATACAACGGGTAAAAAATACTCGGAGCAACGAATAGGTAAAAAGGCGGAGAGAAATTTCACCTCTATAAAAATCGGGCTTAACCTGGAAAGGGAAAAATTATACGAGCGCATAAACCAGCGGGTTGATGAAATGATGAAGGCGGGTTTATTGGAGGAGGTTAAAGAGCTTTATACATTCAAAAAACTGCATACCCTCAATACGGTAGGCTACCAGGAATTATTCGATTATATTGAAGATAAGTTAACGCTGGAGCAGGCCGTGGAACTAATTAAACAAAACACCCGTAACTATGCGAAGAGGCAACTAACGTGGTTTAAAAAAGATAAGGGAATTTATTGGTACGGACCTGAAGAAAAGAGTGAAATAATGAAATACATAGATTCTCAATTGATTTTTTAGCCACAAAGGCACTAAGACACAAAGTAACAGCCTTAAGAACTACAAAAAATGGAAATTGAATTAGAATACATTGGGAAAATAATTGTTGATTCGGCGTTCAAAGTTCATAATACACTGGGGCCCGGGTTGCTAGAAAAAGTTTATGAAACGTGCGTGGCCCATGAATTAACAAAGGCAGGATTAAAAGTACAAAGGCAATTGGATATCCCTATTTTTTACGATGGGATTGAATTTAACGAAGGTTTTCGTCTTGATATCTTGGTTGAAGGAAAGGTAATTATTGAAATTAAAGCTATTGATGCTGTAAATCCGATTTGGGAGGCCCAAATAATTAGTCATTTAAAACTGATGAACAAGAAACTAGGATTCCTTATAAACTTTAACGTACCAGTGATAAAAAAAGGGATACGAAGGTTCGCAAATTAAAGTTTGCGTTCTTATATTTTGTATTCTTAGTGCCTTTGTGGCAAGCAATAATGTGAAACACATAGTTCAGAAATATCTTTCAATACCGCGTATTATCATTTACCTAATGATGATAGATGTTTCTATTCAGTTTATTAATGCGGCTTTTACGCTGCTGCTGAATTACGAAATGCTTGACCATGGGTTTAAGGATTACGAAATAACCTCGATGGTGGGCAATCGTTATCTCTCCGTTTTGTTATGTGCTTTCCCGTTGGCTATTATTGCCAAAGGCAAAAAACTAAAGCCCTTCCTATTAGCGGGCTCCATCCTCTCTCCTATTGTGGCGTTGCTGTTAATTTGGGGTATACACACGCACAATACCGAATTGATTAGAACCTTAATGTCGTTGTGGGGAGCTGCGTTTTCGTTAGTGCAGATATTAGTGCTGCCCTATATGCTGTTGAATGGAAGTAAAGAGCACGAAACTGAGTCTATAGCTTTGTTCTTCTCAGCAGGAAACTTCACTCTGATAATTGTTGGGTTGTTCAGCTATATACTTCCGTTATTTCAAAAGGCCTTTTCAACTGAAGTGCTGCTTATTATATACTCGCTCATCGGATTTACCGGAGTTTACTTTGTTCAAAAGCTGCCGGACGAGGAAAACATCGGCACAAAAATTCCGTTGGCCAATTTGCATAGCGATTATGATTGGGCACTCATTTTTCAGGCTGCTATACCCACCTTTATTATTGCTTTTGGTGCGGGCTTTACCATACCGTTTATTAACCTGTTTTTTAAAAATGTGCATGGTATGGAAGCGGGGCATTTTTCGTTGATGAATTCGATTGCTTTTGGATTAGTAGTTGTAACCGCCTTTCTAATTCCCGAGATAAAAAGACGGCATGGCTACCAAGTAGCGATAACGCTGATTCAGTGTTTTGCGATTTTGGCTTTATTCATTATGGGTACAACCGAATGGTATAAGGAAATGCCAATTGCGGTAGTAATTGCCGTGGTAGCGTTTATAGTGAGGCAGCCTTTAATGAATATGGCCGGGCCAATGACCTCGGAACTGACCTTGAATTATGTGGGCGAAAAAAACCGCGAAATGATATCGGCTATTAACGCTGCTATTTGGAGTGGTTGTTGGTTTGCCAGCGCCAAGATTTTTTCGATTTTGAGGGAAGAGGATATTGCTTACTCTAACATCATATTTATTACTGTAGGATTCTATATTATCGGTGTGGCGTGGTATTATTGGCTAATTAAAGCACACGAAAAGAAAATAGCCAACCATGGTTAAGATAGGATTAATGAGCGATACCCACAGCTACCTCGATCCCAAAATATTGGAGGTTTTTAAGGATGTAGATGAAATATGGCATGCAGGCGATATTGGTACACTAGAATTATGCGATGAGCTAAAGAAGTTTAAGCCGTTTTATGCCGTTTACGGCAATATCGACGATAAAGACATAAGGATTGAATACCCCCTCAATCTTGAATTAGAGAGGGAGGGATTTAAAATACTTATTACCCATATCGGCGGTTACCCGGGCAATTATGAGCCTAAAGCCAGGCGAAAAATTGAAGAGATAAACCCAGATA
This sequence comes from uncultured Bacteroidota bacterium, assembly GCA_903861145.1. Taxonomy (GTDB): domain Bacteria; phylum Bacteroidota; class Bacteroidia; order Chitinophagales; family LD1; genus Bog-950. The sequence continues at coordinate 7,185 of CAIOTH010000127.1, forward strand.
TTTTTATTTGCGGGCATTCGCACATTTTAAAAGTGATGCGTGATGAAAAACGTGGCAATATGGTGGTTATGAACCCGGGCGCAGCGGGTACGCAGGGGTTTCACAAAATAAAAACGGTGTTACGCTTTACATTGAATAATAAGAAGATTGAAAATTTGGAAGTGGTAGAATTGGGGAAAAGAGGGGAGATTATTAGTTAAACCGCGGCGAATTTGACACCTGAAATAATTACCCCAAAACCACTAATATTGCACCCGCATGGAAAAATCGGTTCAACAGGATTTATTGAAAAAGGCGTTTAGCATTAAAAAGCGCTTTTTGGGTATGTACAAAGCTGCCAATGCGGGGCACGTTGGTTCTTCTTTATCGGTTGCTGAGATAATAACCTTTGTGCGTTTTAACTGGATGAGCGATAATGATGAGATTATTCTATCCAAAGGGCATGCCGCAGCATCCATTTATTCGATGCTTGCGGAAGAGGGTATTTTAAGCGAAGAGGATATAAAGACTTTCTACAAAAACAATACTTACCTGGCGGCCCACCCGCCCGTAAATAAATTAAAGAGAGTGCCTTTTGCGACAGGGAGTTTGGGTCACGGGCTTTCAATTGCGGCCGGGTTGGGTATGGCTCAAAGGCTTAAAAAATCGGACAAGAGGATTTTCTGTATTACATCGGATGGGGAAATTAATGAGGGCTCTACCTGGGAGGCGGCTTTGTTTATAGCCCACCATAATTTAAATAATGTGGTTTGGTTGGTAGATAGAAATATGTTGCAGGGGCTGGGCAGAACAGAAGACGTTATGAAGCTTGACCCCCTGGATAAAAAAATAGAGGCGTTTGGGTTTAATGTGATAATGGCGGATGGACATAGTTTCCATTCGTTGGAAGGGGCCAAGGAAAAGGCTCTAAAATCAAATTTGCCAACCGCGATTATTTGCAATACCACCAAAGGCAAAGGCTGGAAATTATACGAGGATAAGTTGGATTCCCACTATTTACCTATGAAAGATAACCAGCATGATGTAGTGCTAGCCGACGTTGAAAAAGATTACAATCATCAAATCAGCCAACTTTAGAATATGCGCGTAGAATTTGCTGATTCAATGATTAAGTTTTTCGATACTCACCCGAAAATGGTATTCATTACCGGCGATTTGGGGTATATGGCCCTTGAAAAAGTGCGGGAAAGGTTTGGCGAAAAGTTTATTAATGCCGGTGTTGCTGAGCAGAACATGGTTACCGTGGCTGCAGCTATGGCACATGAAGGTTTTATCCCTTGGCTATATAGCATCTCGCCTTTTGTAACACTCCGTCCCTACGAGCAAATACGGAACGATGCCTGTTTGCATGATTTGCCAGTTAAATTGGTTGGTAATGGCGGTGGTTATGGATATGGCATTATGGGCGCAACCCACCACAATATTGAGGATATAGGGGCCATGCGCCTGTTGCCCAATATGAGGGTTTATGTGCCTTTTACCGCCAGCGATGTTGAGCAAAGCATTGAACAAATGCTGGCCGACCCACATCCAAATTATTTGAGGTTAAACCAGGGAGCCAAAATTAAATATGAGGTTGCTCCATTTACACAATGGAGAAAAATTAAATCGGGAACAAAGGGAACCGTGGTAGGCACTGGGCCGGTAGTGGAAAATATATGCAACCTGGAAATTGCGGAAGACCTGGAGATTTGGGTGGTGAGTGTCTTCCCTATCAAAGAAATTCCGGCGGAATTAATTGCGTCTATTAACTCAACAAAAAAACTGATTACCATTGAAGAGCACGCAGGGGAGTGCGGGTTACGCGAAACGCTATCGTACCATATCATGAATCAGTTAAGCAGCCCTATCAAAATGCTTGCACTTTCGGCTTCGGGCTATATAAGCGGCAAATATGGCGACCAGAAGTGGCACCAGGCCGAAAACAACCTGGGGGGCGAGGGTTTAAAGCAACAGTTACAGGCTTTTATGTAAGCTTTACATTTCATTTCTTCAAATCTCTCTGGTTTTTCTACATATTTACAGCTTAATGTCTTTACAGGAAAAAATACAAGCAGAGGTTTTAAAACTTGAAGGCCCTATAGTGGTTTTCGGGGCGGGAGGGTTCATTGGGGCTAACCTTATTCGCACTATTTTACAGTACCGTAACGATGTTTTTGCTGTTACAAGCAAACCGTTTATACCCTGGAGGCTTGATGATATTAGCCCAAAAAACATTCTGCACTGCAACATTATTAAGAAAGACCAGGTAGAGAACTTGTTTAAAAAGCATCGTTTTAAAACGATTTTCGACCTTGTAGCCTATGGCGCATATAGCAAGCAAAGCAACGTTGACCTGATTTACGAAACCAACTTTATTGGCCTGCTAAACCTGCTGGAAGTTTCATCGCAGTTTAGTATCAGGGCTTTTGTGCATGCAGGTAGTTCGTCGGAATATGGACTGAATGCTTCGGCACCTAAAGAGGACGACCCTTTGGAACCGAACTCGCATTATGCAGTTACCAAAGTTGGTGCGGCGCACATGATAAAGTATTACGGCACTTTAAAAGAAATGCCGGTTGCTAACTTGCGCTACTATTCAATTTTCGGGCCGTTTGAGGAGCCGGACAGGCTTATTCCTCAATTAATTGATAAGGGTATGAAGGGAACTTATCCTCCCCTCGTTCAGCCCGATATTTCGAGAGATTTTGTTTTTGTTGATGATGCGGTATTAGCTACTCTTTTATCGGCGAATAAGATTCAGCATATTATGGGTAAGTCGCTCAATATTGCGAGCAACAAAAAAACTACCATTCGTGATATTGCCTCAGCCATTAAAGAGATTTTCAATCTTTCGGCTGATCCTGCCTGGGGTGACATGCCTAACCGTAAATGGGATTTGAAAGAATGGTATGGAAACGCATCGCTGGCTAAAGAACTTTTAGGCTGGCAAAATGAAACATCGTTAAAAGACGGCCTGCAGCAAACGTATGAATGGCAGAAGAATTACGCCATGCCATTGTACGAAAAGAAGCTGGTTCAGGACAAAATACGGCACAAGTTAAGTGCAGTTATTGCCTGCTATAAAGATGCACAAGCTATTCCTTACATGCACGACAGGCTGACAAAAACGTTTAATAAAATTGGTGTTGACTACGAGATAATTTTTGTAAACGATTGCTCGCCCGATAACACGGCTGAGGTATTACAGAAATTGGTAGATGAAGATGACCATGTAATCGCAATTGAGCACTCCCGAAACTTTGGTTCGCAATCTGCTTTCCTTTCGGGTATGGAAATTTCGACCGGTGATGGAGTTATTTTGCTGGATGGCGATTTGCAAGACCCACCTGAGTTGATTGAACAATTTTATGCAGAATACCTAAAAGGTTTTGATGTGATTTATGGCCGCAGGGTTGCCCGTGAGGGAAACCAAACATTGGTTTCGTTTTATAAAATGTTCTACCGATTGTTCCGCAGCGTTAGTTATGTGCCTATGCCTTTAGATGCGGGAGATTTTAGCCTGATGGACCGTAAAGTGGTTAACGAGCTTATAAAGTTGCCAGAAACCGACCAGTTTATGCGAGGCCTGCGCGCCTGGGTAGGCTTTAAGCAAACCGGTGTAGATTATACCCGACCTGAGAGAATGTTTGGTGTAACTACGAATAACTGGCGCAAAAATATTGCATGGGCGCGTAAAGCTATTTTCAGCTTCAGTTATGTGCCATTGGAATTGCTGACGTATTTAGGAGTGCTACTTACGGTACTTTCGTTTGTGGCAATTATCATTCAAATTGTTCTGTACTTCGTAAAGCCGGGCAATCCGCATGGCATTACAACTATTATAGTACTGATTTTGTTATTTGGCGGATTGCAGATGCTGGGTATTTCAACTTTGGGCGAATACCAGGCTAAGATTTTAGAGGAGTCGAAGAGAAGGCCGAAGTTTATTAGAAAGAATATTTACAGAAAGGTTTATTGATGAAGACGCTTTATATCATAGCTTTTCTACTATTAATAGCGAGACCATGCAATTGCCAAACAGCTAGCGGATCACCTAAATTGAATTCTTCAGACTCCATCTATACTTTTGTTGAACAAAACCCTCAATTTCCGGGAGGTGATGGGGAACTAATGAGGTTTTTGCAAAAAAACCTGCAATACCCATCAGATAAAAAAGATGATGAAATAGTTTGTGGAAGAATAGCAGTACGCTTCATAATTGACGTCGATGGTTCGGTTAAAGATCCCAAAATGGTCAAGGCATGTGAACCTCGCTTAGATGCAGAGTTAATTAGAGTAGTAAATTTGCTTCCAAAATTTAAACCAGGCTACCAGAACGGTAAACCTGTAAAAGTTTATTTTACGCTCCCAATTTCGTGCATTAAACTTCAATAAGAAATCAGAATTAGATACAAATGGCAAGTATAGTTGATGATAGAGGTTATAACCAGGGCTTCAGGCTGGTTAAAAGTACAGAGGTAAGAAACCGGCGCAGGACGGATATGCTCATTTCGGAGATGAGCGAGCTGGAAACCAAAAGTGTAATGGACGTGGGTTGTGGCACCGGTGAAATTGCATTTTGGATGGCCGAAAAAACGCCGGCTAAAGTTTTAGGAACGGACCTTTGTGTGCCGTTTATTGAAAACGCCAGCAAAAAATACCAGCTCCCTAATTTGCGATATGGCGTGCTTGACTTTAACAAAGCAGATGAATTTAAGGGCGAAACGTTTGACTACATAGTAGGCAATGGCATTTTACATCACCTGTATTATCACCTTGATGAAGCGCTTGTTAATATGCGCAACCTTTTAAAAGAAAACGGCAAGCTTATTTTTTTAGAGCCTAATCTTTTAAATCCGTACGTATACCTGATTTTCTCTTACCAATCGTTGCGAAAAGTTGCCAAACTTGAGCCGGATGAAATGGCATTTTCAAAAAGGTTCATAACCGAAAAACTAAATAGGTTAGGGTATAAAGATGTTAAAGTAGAATACCGTGATTTTTTACTGCCAGGCATACCTGCTTTTTTAATTCAGCCATCGATAATAATTGGCGATGTGGTTGAAAAAGTGCCTTTGGCGAACAAGATGGCCCAATCGCTTTTTATTACCGCTACAAGGGCCTAACGGTTAACCGTTGAATACAGGAAAATCTTAGATTCGTCCCGTTAAAATCCCTGTAAATGGCCAAGCAGTATAAAAAACCTCAACCAGTAGCCGAGAAAAAAGCTGAACCTAAAAAAGAGGTTGTTCTTACACCCCTTATTCCTGAGCCGTTAGCTAAAAAGATATTTATTGGTTTTGCCGCAGCTTTACTATTGCTGATGATAGGTGTAAGCCATCAGTACGGTGTATCGGGCGATGAGAATTTTCACCGGGAGTACGGACACCATATCATCAACTTTTACACCTCTTTGGGTAAAGATACAACGGCAGCTTCTTCAAGCAACAATGGGCCTGACTCACTGATGGTTTTTTACGGTGGGCTTTATGATGGCACTGCTACTATTTTATCGAAAGCGCTACCATCTGTAAACGAGTGGAACATACGGCACTTATGGAATTCGATATTTGGCTTTATGGCCATGCTTTGTGCCGGGCTTGTGGCCGTTGAAGTTGCAGGATGGCAAGCGGGTTTAATAACGCTGGTGTTTATGGCGTTTTCGCCGAGGTTTTTTGGCGAGAGTATGAATAACCCCAAAGATATTACCATGGCAGCGGGGTATATGTTGACTTACGTTTTTATCATTAAATTTTTGAAGCAATTACCCCGGCCTACGTTAAAAACGACTGTTGGATTAGGTATAAGCATTGGGGTTGCTATGGGCATCCGTATTGGTGGTTTATTGCTGATACCTTACCTGGGCCTGTTTTGGCTTTTAGCCATGAGTGGTATTTACGGGTTTGGCAAGCTTTTCGACTTTTCGAAGTTTGGTGAAAATGTTTGGCCAAGCTTTAAGTTTGTTGTGTTGGCCTCGGCTTTAGGTTACTTAGTGAGCCTTATTTTTTGGCCTTACAGCTTAATGAATCCGTTTACCCATCCACTCGAAGCTTTGACGGTTGCTGAAAAATTTCCCGTTAGGATAGCAGTACTTTTTCAAGGAAAACTGATACAATCAACCGAAGTGCCGTGGAATTATGAGCCGCAGTGGATGTCGATAACCACCCCGCTTTTTGGTTTAATAGGGATGGCTCTTTCCTTTCTGCTAATTCCATCTATGAAAAAAAGCGGCAAATTATTGATGCTTGCATTTTTGTACTTTACTATCCTGTTCCCTCTAAGTTATATTATTTACAAAAAGGCGGTTTTATATGATACCATGCGCCACTTCTTTTTTGTGTACCCAAGCATCATTATCCTTTCGGGATTGGCGTTTAATTACCTGCTGAGCCGATTTTCTAAAAACGCAAAATATGTTGTACTTGCTGTAATGGTTTTACTGGTGTTTCTACCTGCCAGGTTTATGTTTGCCAACCACCCTAACGAGTATGTTTATTTTAACGAATTGGAAGGGGGCATTAAGGGGGCATTCGGTAATTACGAAACAGATTACTACATGAACTCCATTAAGCAATGTGCCGATTGGATGAAAGAGCATGAAAACCTGAAACAAAGACGTAGCGATGGAGGCAAATTAAGGCTATACTCGAATGGTGTTTCACCCATTAATGCTTATTTTAAGAATGATACCGCAGATGTTAGTACGGGCTACGTAAGCTATAGGGCAAGAGCTGAAAAGGATGCGGACTATGAAATATTATACAGCCGGTTTGTAGACCGTGAACTTTTGTTGAGTGGTTGCTTTCCGCCAGAGCAGGCTGTTTACACCGTTTATGCTGATGGTGTGCCACTTTCGTGCGTAATTAAGAAAACTGATAAGAGCGACTATTTAGGAATTGAAGCGATGAAGCATGGTGATTATGAGATGGCTGTTAACTTGTTGGGCCCATATTGCCAAAAATACCCTAAGGCCGATGCCGCCCTTTTTAACCTTGGCCTGGCATACCTACAATCCGCAAAGGATGCGGCAAGGGTTCAAAAGGGAATAGATGCTTTAACCCAATGCCTTAATTTGAACCATGATAACCTTTACGTTATTAATGTTCTGGGCCAGGCCTATGGAATGATTGGCAATAAGAGCCAGTCGGACTATTTTAAGGAAATGTTGAGGCAAAAGCAGCAATAGGAGTAATTAACCACTAAGGCACGAAGAACACCAAGAAGCACTAAGAATTATATTCTGCAGCCTAAGATTTCGTACAATTGACCTTTGGCGGCCTTAAGGCCTGGTAATCGGTTGTGCTAACATTAAGATGATATTAACCCAACTTATTTTAATTTTGGTGCTATATCATGCAAAAGTTAATAGCCAAAACCGATGTTTTAATTGACAAAGCGCGTAAGCTGACGGAACAAAACGCCAGATTGCGGGTTGTTAATGGACAACTTGAGCAGGAAGTTAAGAGCTTAAGGTTATTGCTTGATGCTGAGCAAGGTAAAACCAGCGAATTGAACAATAAGATTAAAATAATTAAGTTAGCGCAGAATATCAGTTCGGGAAAGCCTGATGAAAATCAGGAAACGACCGAATTGAAACGGAAAATTAACGAGTATATCAAAGAGATTGACAATTGTATAGCGATGCTGAATGATTAAATATGGCGGAGAAGAGCGAAACAGTCAATATCAATGTTCAACTTGCGGAACGGCTCTACCCTTTAAAGGTTTTGAAGAGCGATGAAGAAAAAGTACACAGTGCAGTAAAGCTGGTGAATGAAAGAATAAAGGAGTACCAGACTCTGTATGACGGCAAAGACAAACAGGATTATATGGCGATGTGCCTCCTAAACTTTGCAGTGGAACATGAAAATCTTCAACACTCTTCTAAAGACGAAAGCCGTTTATTGGAAGAAAAAATGATAGAATTAGAAAAAATCCTTTCAGGACAGCTCTAAATAAATCTTCCCGCACTTTGCCCATTAGGGTATACACTCCGTTTCAAATGTTTTACAACGCAACTGTTTTGCATGGTTATTATGTTTTAAAGTTGCAACAGTTTTAGAGGAGTATTATTAAATCACCATAAATAAAAGCCCAAAATGGATACCACAGTCATCATAATCATTGCGGCAGTATTAGCCGTTGTGGTTGTCGGGATAGTGAGTTTTTTAGGTGGCAAGTCTATTACCCAAAAATCGAACCAGGAAATAGAGAAAAAAGCAGAAGAAGAAGTTAAAAAGAAACTTGCTGATGCCAAAATCGCCGCCGACAAACTTATTGCCGATGCCCAACGCAATGCCGAGAACACGAAGAAAGATAAAATGCTTGAAGCGAAAGAAAACTTCATTCAGCTAAAAGCAAAGCACGAAAGCGAAGTTGCAGAACGCAACAAAAAAGCTATTGAAAAAGAAACCCAGGTTAAACAATTACAAAACGAGGTTTCGAACCGAACAGCAGAAATTTCGAAAAAAGAGAAAGAGGTTGATAGCTTACGTGATAACCTGAACAAACAATTGGAACTGGTAAACACCAAGAAGGACCAATTGGAAAAGAGCCATGAGATTTTTGTATCGAAATTGGAGCAAATCAGTAACCTGACAAAAGAAGATGCAAAGAAGGAATTGGTAGAAAACATGAAAAAGGATGCCGAAACAGAGGCCCTTACACTTACCAAAACCATGATTGATGAGGCCAAAAGCAAAGCCAATAAAGAGGCTAAAAAAATCATCATTCAAACCATACAAAGAACTGCTGCTGAAAACGCGATAGAAAATACTGTGTCGGTGTTTAACCTGGATAGCGATGAGCAAAAAGGCCAGATTATTGGCCGCGAAGGAAGAAATATCCGCGCGCTAGAATCTGCTACAGGTTGCGAATTTGTGGTGGATGATACGCCAGAGGCAATCATTATTTCGGGATATGACCCGATTCGTCGTGAAATTGCGCGCCTTTCATTACAACGTCTTGTAGCCGACGGTAGAATTCACCCTGCACGTATTGAAGAAATAGTGGCAAAAACCAAAAAGCAATTAGACGAGCACATCGTTGAAATTGGAGAAAGAACCGTGATTGATTTGGGCATACAAGGCCTGCATCAAGAGCTGATTCGTTATGTTGGCAGGATGCGTTTCCGTTCATCATACGGTCAAAATCTTTTACAGCACTCGCGTGAGGTGGCTAATCTTTGCGCCACCATGTCGGCCGAGTTGGGATTAAATCCTAAACTGGCTAAACGTGCCGGATTACTGCACGATATTGGAAAAGTGCCTGATGAGGAAAGTGAACTTTCGCATGCCTTGCTTGGAGCGAAATTATGCGAGAAATATGGTGAACATCCGGCGATTGTAAATGCTGTAGGTGCCCACCATGATGAGATGGAAATGAAGTATGTAATTTCTCCTATCATCCAGGCTTGCGATGCTATTTCAGGCGCACGCCCTGGTGCAAGAAGGGAAATTATGGAAGGCTACCTGCTTCGTATTAAAGATTTGGAAGCATTGGCTCAAAACTTTGAAGGTGTTGAAAAGGCTTACGCCATACAAGCCGGAAGAGAGCTACGCGTGATTGTTGAGGCAGATAAGGTTGATGATAAAAAGAGCGAGGAATTGTCGTTCGCCATATCGCAGAAAATTGAAAAAGAGATGACTTACCCGGGCCAGGTTAAAGTAACGGTTATCCGCGAAAAAAGAAGTGTAAGCGTGGCCCGTTAAAAAGTATTTTTGAAGACAACGTTTTTATCTAAATTCCCGTCTGAACATAGGACGGGAATTTTTTTTGCCCCGGATTGTGTATTTTAACGCAAAAGAAGAGATTTTTTATACTAAAGATGCCGGGTAAATTTTATCTTCAAACCTATAAAATTTATTCCTGCATTTTAAGGTAACCCATTAATACCCCTAAAGCTCTATACCCTGATGAGAAAACTTTACTTTTCGTTATTACTTTTAATCACTTCGGTAACCGTATTTTCGCAAGGCAATTTTACTGTTTTAGGCAACGCCTCTCAACTACCACAGTGTAATTGCTTTCAACTTACACCCAATGCCGGTGGCCAAGCAGGGGCTTTTTTCCAAAATAATACCATTAACCTTAACAACTCGTTCGACTTTACTTTCAGGAATTTTTTTGGATGTAACGGAGCCAGCGGGGCGGATGGCGAAGCCTTTGTTTTAACAACCAACCCGAATGGATTAGGAAACCAGGGAGAAGGTTTGGGTTATGGGGGGTCAAATCAGCCTTGTTCATTTGCTGTTGAATTTGATACCTGGCAAAATGGGGACCATAATGACCCGGGTTTTGACCATACCGCCTATGAATCGGGTGGTAGTGTTGACCATAATGTTGTGGGGCCGGTTTCGGCAACTGCCAGCGCAAGTAACCTGGATGATTGCCAATACCATACTATAGAAATTGTTTGGAACGCCAATACGCAAACCTTATCGGATTATGTGGATGGATCTTTGCGGATAAGCCAACAAATGACTGGTTTTATTAACGGTTACATGTGTGGAAACCCGATAGTAAACTGGGGGTGGACGGGCTCGACCGGTGGGGGATGGAATTTGCAAACCGTATGCATGCGTAATTTTTCGACATGGGTGGCAGGTATTAATTTCGAAAGCTGCTCGACAACAATACAGTTTACTGATGTTTCTACCAGTAACCCGGGCAACGTTGCATCGTGGAATTGGATTTTTGGAGATGGAACAACTTCTGCGCTTCAAAATCCATCGCATACTTATCCAAGTACCGGAACATACAATGCCAGCCTTATTATAACCAACGTAAATGGATGCTCGGATACATCTGCGCATCCTGTAGTAATTGCTGCGCCCATTGTTTTTACGCCAACTTTAACTAACCCGTTGTGTAATGGGGGCTTAAACGGTAGTATAGTGTTATCGGAAACGGGGGGATTTGGATTGCAGGCTAACCCAGGTGGTTATCATTATACCTGGAGCAACCCGGCTGGTGATAGTACTACGCTTGCAGGTGTTGGGGCCGGAACATATACTGTTTCGTGTACCGATGGCATTTGCAGTGCATCGGGCCAATATACGCTTAACCAGCCACCGGCGCTTACTGCAACTACATCATCAACAGCAGCTAGTTGTAGTCAGAATAACGGTTCATGTACTATAACTATTTCGGGCGGCACGCCTCCTTACAATGGTGTAACATGGGCCGGTTTATCGGGAACAACAACGGGTAATACAACAACGGTAACGGGGCTTTTTGCCGGAAATTACATTGCCAATTTTCATGATGCCAATGGATGCTCGGCAATTTTGCAGTATACCGAAACGGTGGCCTCTTTGCCTTGCGGGATTAACTCGACATCATCCAGTACGAACGTAACGTGTTTTGGGGGTAGTAACGGCAGCGTGACCCTTACTGTAACCGGGGGAAATGCACCCGAAAATATTACCTGGACCAATGCGGGAGGAACTACGGTTGGGACCGGTGCCACAGTAAGCAATTTGCCCGCCGGAATCTATAATTATAGTTATACCGATGCCAACGCCGGGCACGCTTTTACCGGTACGCTAACTATTACCCAGCCAGGTGCGGCTACTGTTATTAATCTTTCTACAACCAATATATCATGTGCCGGTGCCAATAACGGACAAGCGATAGTTTCAGTAACCAGTGGCGGAGCTGCGCCGTTTAGTTATTCGTGGAGTGGTGGGAACCCTAATAACCCCGTGGCGAGTAACCTTGGGCCGGGTGCTATAACAGTAACTGTTACTGACGCGAATAGTTGTACCTCTACAGCTACCGGTAATATTTCGAGTGTGCCGGCGTTGCAATTGAACATTACTACAACGAACAATGGTTGTAACCAATATAATAACGGTAGCGCAACTGCCAACGTTACCGGTGGTACAACACCATACGGTTATTTTTGGAATAATATTTCGACGGCACAGACTGATTTGAGTCTTGCGGCGGGAACGTACACAGTAACGGTTACTGATAGTAACTCATGTACCATTACAGGAACTGCGACGATATCATCATCGCCACCATTTATCAATACTGTTGACTCGACCAATGTAAAGTGTTATGGTGGAACTACCGGGAGTGTTACCGTTAATTCATCGGGTGGAGCAACGCCTTATGTGTATAGCTGGAGTTCGGACTCGACAGGTACAGTTAACCCGGCTTTGGTGGGGGCTAACCTTGCTAATTTGAAGGCGGGTGAATACCTGTTAACCGTTACTGATGCACACGGATGTACTTTTTTTGATAGCACTTTTGTGCAACAACCAGCCGCACCACTATCGGTTGTTACTTCAACTAAAAACATTAATTGCACCGGGGGGCATACAGGTGTAATAGCAGTAATAGTGAGCGGAGGAACACCAACATATAGTTATGCCTGGACCGGTGGAGTTTCAACCACAGACTCGGCAATAAATTTGGCGGCCGGAACTTATGTTGTGACGGTTACTGATTTGAATAGTTGTACTTTAGATTCATCGTTTACATTAACGGAACCTGCAGTTGCACTGACCCTTACCCCCAACCAAACAAATTTAAGTTGCTACCAAAGCAACGACGGGGTAGCCAGAATTACAGCAGCGGGGGGAACTACTCCTTATACTTATGTTTGGACATTGAGCCCTAGCGTGGTGGATTCGGCAACCGGGCTTATTGCAGGTAACTATGGCGTATTAGTAACCGATAATAACCAGTGTACTGCGGCACAGGCGTTTGTTATTACACAGCCTACGCAAATTGTGCCTACACCAACAGTGGTTAATGTGATGTGCTTTGGCCAAACTAATGGTTCAATCAATATTAATACCATTGGAGGGACGGGTGGATACACTTATATATGGAGCCCTAACGTAAGTACTACGGCATCGGCTACAAACCTGGGTTTTGGCACTTATGATGTTACAGTTACCGATGTTACACTTTGCTCAGTATCCTTCTCATCAACCGTTACACAACCTGCGGCTGCGTTAACAGCTAATTTTATAGTTAATAATGTGCCATGTTTTGGCACCAGTACTGGGTCGATACTTGTAAGTGCTACAGGTGGCACAGTTCCATATACTTACAGCTGGAACCCGAATGTTTCAGGTGCGGATTCAGCGGTTAATCTCCCGGTTGGAAATTACGCCGTAACCGTAACCGATTTAAATCAATGCAGCGTTAACTCATCGTTTACACTTACACAACCTGCAACTGCTTTAACGATTGATTCGACACAAACCGATTTAACCTGTTATGGAAGTAACAACGGCGCTGCATACGTAACTGCAAGTGGTGGAACCAGCCCATATAGTGATGCGTGGTTCAACAGCGCAAGCGCACTGATTAGCACAACAGATTCGGCTACAGGATTGGCGGCCGGCACATATAGTGTTTTAGTAACGGACAGCAATCATTGTATTGCCACACTTGTTTACACGATTACACAACCAACCCAAATTGTACCTACAGCGGCAATAACGAATGTAAATTGCTTTGGACAATCGACCGGAGCAGTAACCATTAATACGGTTGGGGGTGCAGGGGGTTATACTTACACATGGAACCCTAACGTAAGCACTACGGCTACGGCAACAAACCTTGCTGCGGGGCTTTATGATGTTACGGTAACAGATGCTACGACATGCACGGCATCGACCTCGGCCAATGTGACACAGATAGCTCAAATTAATTTGACTACATCAACAATACCGGTTAATTGTAATGGCGGAAGTGCCGGTTCGGCCATTACAGTATCTGCTACAGGTGGAACCCCGGGATATAGTTATACGGCCAGTGCAGGTGGTGTACCTATTACCAATACAACCGGCCAGTTCAGTAATATACCTGCTGCTACTTACGTGATTATTACTACCGACCAGAATGGTTGCGCTGATACAACCTCGGCTATAGTTAGCCAACCTAACCCTTTGACCTATGCGCTGCAATTTGCATCGCCTACATGTAGTTATTTAACCAACGGGGAGATTATTATTAATGCTACCGGTGGCAATCCGAGCTATACTTTTTCGGGAACTAATCTTACCACAAATTCGGCTGGATTATTTACCGGTTTGGCTGCCGGCACTTATGCTATTACGATAACCGATTCGAAGGGCTGCGATACAACTGCTACGGCAACACTAATTAAGCCGGATACATTATTGGTAAGTGTGGCTCCAACATCGGGCCAGGTTAAGTTGGGCGATAGTTTAGCACTTACAACTACTACGAACCAAACCGGAACAATTACTTATGCATGGACCCCGGACTTTGGACTTAGCTGTTATGATTGTGCTGACCCTGTGTTTAACGGTGTTTATTCGCAACCGTATAAAGTAACGGTTACCAATGATAGCGGCTGCGTGGCCACCTTTGGTTTTGAAGTAACAGTGATACCGAATTACGACTACTTTATACCTAACGCATTTACGCCAAACGGTGATGGCAAAAACGATTATTGGCAAATGTATGGCAACATGTCGGCGCTTAAGCAGGTTGATGTGATGGTGTTTGACCGTATTGGCGAAAAAGTTTTTGAAAGCACCGACATTAACTTTAAGTGGGATGGCACCTTTAAAGGCCAGGCAGCACCGCTTGGGGTGTATGTTTACGCTATTAAGCTGGTGTGGTTGGATAACCATTCGACAGATGCAGTAAAGGGAACTATTACCTTGCTGAAATAGATTAGGTGGTATTTAGAATGATAGCGAAAGATTAAAATAAGGCGATACATGATTACGTATCGCCTTATTATTTTCTGTTTGACTACAGATTTATCCTCCCCCTGCCTAAAACTGCTCAAATAGAATGCGCAGCGAAGGCTTACTTTTGTTATAATAAAGCAGGCTAATTGTTATTCCGAAAATGTTAAAAAGGCGATATTCGGGCATTTTATTATAAATAAGAAAAATATGAACAAAAACCCGTTAGGAGTGTTATAATCAATAGTTTATGAAATCAGGATTTTAAAAAAGTACACAAAAGTAGACCAAATTCATTCTTAAAACGGTGGGGCTGGTTTAATTAAAGGTGATGTTGAAAGAAATGAGAAATAGTAACCAATGCCATTGACGGAGGCAAAACAAAGACCAGGTTGGACCGGGGGATATGGCGCCTTTTCAATATTTCTTAACCCAATGATATTGCGTAGCACAGTGTTTGCTGTTAAAACAACGTTATTGGCTGAAACACTGTCTGTTTTGGGCGGGATTTGTTATTTTTCGGACCCCAAAAAACAGGTTTGCTATAAAGTAGTATGAAACGTTATACGATATTTATTTTTCTGTTCATGGTGTTTCATGCTTTAGTAAATGCGCAAGCATTTATTGTACCGGCAAGCGGCAATAATGATGCCTCTATATTGGGTTGCGATTCGGTGCAGTTAACGCCTAACGCTACGTTTCAGCAAGGTACGGTTTGGTACAGAAATCAATTGAACCTCAATAACCCGTTCGATTTTACCTTTCATGCTTTTTTTGGAATCAATAATGGAGTAGGTGCGGATGGCATGGCCTTTATTATTCAAAATCAAAACCAAACGTTGGGGCCGCAGGGTGCATTGGGTGGTGCACAATTGGGTTATTTCTCTTTTCCCGGAAAATCGATGGCGATTGAGTTTGATACACACAATAATGGCGCCGGTGCACCTTATGGTGATATACCCGTGCATCATATAGCTATTGATACGGGTGGTATTCAATTTCCACCTGCAGCAGCACCGGTGCCTGCGCTTCCTTCGTCGGCAAATCTTGATGACGGAGCTTGGCATAAAATTGAAATTGTATGGGTACCAGGTACGCAAACCATGACCGTTTATTTTGATGGCAACTTAAGGCTGAGTTGCGTATTTAACCCGGGATTAGTTGCCCAGGTATTTGGGGGACAAAATATGCTTTATTGGGGTTGGGCCGGTTGCACAGGAAGTAAATTCGACCAACAGCAAATTGCCATATCACTTCAAGCCAATTTTACCGCTGCCATAAATTATAGCCAATGTAGTTTGGTTAATGTACCTTTTACCGATTCATCGGTATCGGGCCTTAAAAATATTGCTTCGTGGAACTGGGACTTTGGTGACGGGGGGAGTTCAACACAACAAAACCCGGTACATACTTACGCAGCATCGGGAATTTACAACGTAAAATTGACTGTGACCGATGGTGGCGGATGCACAAGCGATACCACGATAGCCGTTTCGGTTCATTCATCTCCACTTATAACGCCTTCGCAAAGCAATGTTACTTGCAATGGCCTTAACAATGGTGTGGCCAGAGCGATTACTACGCAAGGAACGCCGCCTTATACCTTTACCTGGCTACCTGCAGTAAGTACCGTTGATTCGGCTATAATGCTATCACCCGGAAATTATGTTGTGGTTGTAACTGACCCAAACCATTGTGGCGACACGGCAATTTATACTATTACCCAACCGGCGGCGCTAGTTGATAGTATAACCAAAACAAACGTATTGTGCTTTGGGCAAACCACCGGTAGCATAATAAATACGGTTACCGGAGGCACCAGTGCTTACACTTATTTGTGGAACCCGTCTGTGAGTACAACATCATCCGCATCTAATTTAGCCTCGGGCACCTACCTGATTACGATTGCTGACGCCAACGCCTGTAATTTGCACGAAACCGTAAATATTACTGAGCCGACGCTGCTTACTGCTATGCAATCTGACTCGAACGTTTTATGTTATGGCACTACTACCGGATTTATGATTGTAAATACCAGTGGTGGTACGCAGCCTTATAGTTATAACTGGAACCCTAATGTAACAATCGGCGATTCGGCCATGCAGTTGGGTGCCGGAACGTATAAGGTAACCGTTACTGACGCAAATGCCTGCTCGCTTAGTCTTACGGCCACTATAACGCAGCCAACGCAATTGATAATTTACGCCGAAGCTAATTCGGTTTTGTGTTTTGGGCAGAATTCGGGCACCATCATCATTCAAGCGAGCGGAGCTAGTCCGGCATATACTTATTCCATATCATCGGGTGGCGCGCCTATTACCCAGGCTGCTGATACATTTAATAACCTTGCGCCAACCACATACGCAGTACTTGTAACAGATACCAAAGGTTGCACTGCTGATACCACGGTAACAGTAAACCAGCCACCACAACTTGTTGCTCTTTTAGCCGATACAAACCCCACGTGCTATCACTACCACAATGGCAAAATTATAGTAACCGCTACCGGTGGCACAGGTGCTGATGTTTTTACTTTCTCGGATAGCACTATACATTCAACCGGTGATTTTTACAACTTACCAGCAGGTTCATATGGAGTAACTGTTACAGATGCTGCAGGTTGCAAGGTATCAGACTCGGCAGTGCTTACCGAACCGGACTCGGTGTTAATTGAAGTTAGTCCAACACCCATACAGGTTAAGCTCGGGCAAACGTTGCAACTAACCTCAACCACCAACCAAACCGGGGCTGTCAATTATGCCTGGAGCCCTGATTTTGGATTAAGCTGTTATGACTGTTCCGACCCCGTATTTAACGGCGTTTACTCGCAGCCTTATTTTGTAATTGCCACTAACGAAAACCAATGTATTGGCACGTTTGCATTTACGGTTACCGTGGTGCCTGATTACGATATATTTTTCCCTAACGCGTTTACGCCTGGTACGGGTGGAGTGAATGCCGATTGGCAGGTTTTTGGCAACCTGATTGCCATTAAACAAATGGAGGTTAAGGTGTTTGACCGTATAGGTGAAAAGGTTTTTGAAAGCAACGATGTAAATTACCGTTGGGACGGCACTTTTAAAGGGCACCCGGTACCAGTTGGAGTTTATACTTACGAATGCAAAGTGGTGTGGTTAAATAATTATACCGACAAAAGCTTTATAGGATCAATCACTTTGTTGAGATAGTGCCAATGCACTATTTTGTAAGGGCGCCTTATGAAATACAAAAACCTTTTTCAAAAACTCGGATTAGTTCTATTATCAGTTTCGCTTACCGTTTTGCTGGCCGAAACCGCGCTTAGATTTGTTTACCCGGCCCCATTGCATTATTACGTTTGGCCGCCGCACTTTAGGCATACGTTTAAAGCCGACACGACAGTACTTTCGGGAATCAACACGATAAGCAAGTTCACTATCAATTCGTATGGAGTTAGAGTGGGTGGTGGAAGTATTAATAAAGAAACGGACATTATTCGACCGACACATGATGGCCGCCATGTGTCAACAGGGCGTTATGTATTATGCCTAGGCGGAAGTACTACCGAATGTTTGTACCTGGACGATAATAAAACCTGGGAGGCACAAATAGCTAACCAGGCAAAAGCAGCTTCAGATTCATCGTTGTTATTTATAGGCAGTATTGGCAAAAGTGGGTGTACCTCTACCGAAAATTATCTGCACCTGAAATACTGCGTTTCGCAATACAAAAAAATCAATACCGTGATTTTAATGGTGGGAATAAATGATATGCTGAAGAGGTTAAGCCGGGATACTTTGTACCAGAACAATTTCGGCATTACGCCAACGATTGAAGACTCGCTGGTGAATGTGAACTTTGGGACGCAGGGAAGTAAAAACCCTACAAAGCACATGGCACTTTATCGTTTAGCACAAAGCGTTTACCATGGAGTAGACCGGAAAAACCAAGACGACTCAGCGCAGATATATACCACCTGGAGAAAAAACCGGTTACATGCTTTGGCTTATATTGATACACTACCCGATTTGCAGCCTGCGCTGACTGCATTTGAGAGAAATATTAACCTGATTATTGATGAAGCCGAAAAGCAAAAGCTGGAAGTTATTTTTGTAAACCAGGCAGCATTTTGGCGAGATAGCATGAGCGCTAATGAGCATGCCAAATTATGGATGGGCGGCATTGGCAATTTTCAGGAGACAAGCGGTCATAATTACTACACAACGCATGCCTTGCGCCAGGGCCTGATGTTATATAATGAGCGCCTGGCCAAAGTGTGCCGCGACAGAAAGGTAAAATACATTGATATTGATTCGCAACTGCCGCATACTGAAGAAGTATTTTATGATGATTGCCACTTTAACGAGGCAGGTGCCGAGATGGTTGGTAAGATTATTTATGGGGAGCTTAAAGCCAGATTTTAGGGGCATATTCACACCGTGCTGAAAATTACTTTAGCTATGGTGCGGCAGCATTATTACCTTTGAGCTTATGGAGGAATTAGAACAAGAGAAAAAAGACTTTGGTACAATACAGTTGAAACCAAGAGGGCCGGTAACTATAACCGGTAACTTTGAGGTTATAATGGAAGATGGTACAACGCTAGAAAAGCGTGAAAAAGTATCTATATGCCGATGCGGCATGAGCCAGAAAATGCCTTTTTGTGACGGTGCACATAAGGCATTAGCGGCTATTCTTTAAATCAGGATTAATATACCCGGCATGATATTAATTGCAGAGAGCGGATCGACAAAAACGGCATGGTTAACCCAAAAAAATGAGTTATTTGAAACCATGGGTTTTAGCCCGCTTTTTCATACCGCTGATTTTATATATGAAGAGTTGACGAAACACGCCGGGCTGTATGAAGTTAGGGGCAAGTTTACGAAGGTGTTTTTTTATGGCACCGGTTGTTCGAGTGAAGAGAGAAAAGACATTATCCGCTCGGCATTAAAAAGATATTTTATCAATGCGGAAGTAATAGAGGTTGATCACGACCTGAAAGCCGCTGCAGTTGCTACCTATGATGGCAGAAAGGCAATTGCTTGTATATTAGGTACAGGATCAAACTCTTGCCTTTATGATGGGAAGGAGATTTATGAAGAGGTACCATCATTAGGTTATATTTTAGGTGATGAGGGTGGAGGGGCTTATTTTGGAAGAAAGATAGTGGCGGCATATTTATACCACGAATTGCCCCCCGCAACACATCAGCTTTTGACCGAAAGATATAAGCTTGAAAAGGAAGAAGTTTTAAAGCGTGTATATAAAGAGCCGGGCGCTATTGTTTACTTAGCCGGCTTTGCCAAAATAATGAGCGAATCGCCGGATAAGGAATATATGGATGAACTCGCTGAAGAGGGCTTTACCGATTTCTTTAACCACCATGTTTGCTGCTATAAAAACTACAAGCTATACCCGGTTCATTTTGTGGGCTCGATAGCTTACCATTTTAAACATGTGCTAGAGCTGGTTGCAAATAAAAAAGGTTGCGAACTAGGTGTAGTAGAGCGCAACCCTGTATATGGTTTGTTGAACTGGCACTTGAAAAACTCCAAATAAGTTAAAAGCGATTACGCAGCCTTAAGTTTGCTAACGTTGGTTTTTTCCAAACGGCTTTCAACAAACTCCCTGGTAATTGTAAACTCTTTAACACCGGGCTCAGATGGCAGGTCGAACATAGCATCGGTCATAATAGCTTCGCAGATTGAGCGCAGGCCACGGGCACCAAGCTTAAATTCAAGTGCTTTTTCTACTATATATTCAATAGCATCATCTTCAAAAGCAAGCTGTATGTTATCAGCCTTAAATATCTTCTTGTACTGCTTCAGCAACGCGTTTTTAGGCTCAGTTAATATTGAAGTAAGGGCTTCTCTATCAAGAGGGTCCAAATGCACCAATACTGGCAAACGGCCTATTAATTCAGGTATCAAACCAAAGGTGCGAAGGTCGAGTGGTGAAATGTGTGACAGGAAGTTCTCTTTATTAACCTCTTTATCCTCACCTTTTTTAAACCCAACTTTAGATTGGTTGAGGCGTGTAGCGATAAGCTTATCAATACCTTCAAAAGCTCCGCCGCAAATAAACAGGATGTTTGAGGTATCCACTTTCACCATCTTTTGTTCTGGGTGTTTACGTCCGCCCTGAGGAGGAACCAATACTTCTGTTCCCTCCAACAACTTTAGCATGGCCTGTTGAACCCCTTCGCCTGAAACATCGCGGGTTATAGACGGGTTATCGCCTTTGCGCGAAATCTTATCTATTTCATCAATATATATGATACCGTGTTGGGCAGCGTTAATGTCGTAATTACAAACCTGTAAAAGTCGAGATAAAATGCTCTCTACATCTTCACCCACGTAGCCGGCTTCAGTAAACACAGTGGCATCAACAATGGCAAAAGGAACGTTTAAGAATTTGGCAATGGTTTTAGCCAACAGGGTTTTACCGGTACCGGTTTGGCCTACCATTAGTATGTTGCTTTTTTCAATTTCTACCTCATCACTTTTGCTTTGGTTTAAGCGCTTATAGTGATTGTAAACCGCAACAGCAATATACTTTTTGGCTTCGTCCTGGCCAATTACATAGCCATCCAAAAACTTCTTGATATCGCGTGGCTTAACAGTGCTTGGCAGGTTAAACTGGAACTTCTTATGCTTCTGAAATAGTTCTTCATCAATAATTTGCTGGGCCTGACTTACGCAGTTTTCGCATATATGCCCTTCGATACCGGAAATAAGAATCTGGGTTTCCTTTTTCTTACGTCCGCAAAAAGAGCAACTTGGTTCGGCTTCTTTCTTCATAATCAATCCTTCAGTCGTTTAATATAATCAATACGGAAGTTACTAAAAATGGTTGTAATTAACTCAATTAGTCCTTCTTAGGTGTGCGTATCAGTACTTCGTCAATCATGCCATATTCTTTGGCTTCTTGTGCACCCATCCAGTAATCGCGGTCGCTATCGGCAGCAACTTTCTCTTTCGATTGGCCTGAATGCTCGCTAATGATGGTATAAAGTTCGTCCTTAATTTTGCGTATTTCTTTAACGGAAATCTCTATCTCACTGGCTTTACCACCGATGCCACCTAGTGGCTGGTGAATCATAACACGGGCATGCTTTAATGCAGTACGCTTTCCCTTCTCACCGGCGCAAAGTAACACCGCCGCCATTGATGCTGCCATACCTGTGCAAATAGTTGCTACATCCATGGCAACGTATTGCATAGTATCATATATGCCAAGGCCTGAATAAACCTCACCTCCGGGGCTATGAACGTATATCTGCACATCGCTGCGAGAGTCGCTACTCTCAAGAAACAATAACTGGGCCTGTATAATGGCTGCAATGTAATCGTCAATAGGTGTTCCTAGAAAAATGATGCGGTCCATCATTAATCGCGAAAACACATCTACCTCTCTAAAAGGCATCTGGCGTTCTTCAATTACGGTACGGGTAAGGTTATCAATCTGACCTCCGCTATATACTTTCTTTTGATAATTCTCAA
Organism: uncultured Bacteroidota bacterium; assembly: GCA_903861145.1. Lineage (GTDB taxonomy): Bacteria > Bacteroidota > Bacteroidia > Chitinophagales > LD1 > Bog-950. The sequence goes on from CAIOTH010000127.1 coordinate 29,338, forward strand.
GGTGCATGCTGCTTAAACCGTGATGTTTTACAGCGTAGTTTTTAAAATCCTGGGCTTCTTTAAGGTTCATAGTTTTATATTTCGGTTCTAAAATGATGTTGTTTTTCCAAATAAACAAGCTGAATGATAAGACGACAAAGTACGGTTTGTATTTTAGTCTATGTTAAATACTTTTCCCCACCCCGATTCATTGGCTCACTAACAAACTTTGTCTACCAATTGTTTACACAAGTTAAAACAATTCGATATTATCAAACATGGCACAAAATTGGCCTATCAGCATAGAATAACAAATTAGTATCCTTATTATTACGCTGTAAAACAAACCCATAAAATGAAGAACCTTATATTTTTAGTTGGCTTATTAGCCCTAGGCTCCTGTGCACGCCAAAACCTGAATTATCAAAGTAGCCATCCTAACGGCTACAACCAGGATAACAACCCTGCACCCGATCAAGCCAATTACACGCAGGCCCCTCAAAACAATAATCAGCAGAACGATTATTACGTAAACAATAACAATGGTAGTTATAACAACAACATCGACTATAACGCTCCATCCTATCAAACTTTTTACGACGAATTGAGCCCTTACGGAAGTTGGGTGAGCAATCCGAGTTATGGCTATGTGTGGGTACCAAACGCAGGCCCAGGCTTTTCACCTTATTGCACCAACGGCCAATGGGTATATACTACCTATGGGTGGACCTGGTCATCAAACTACAGTTGGGGATGGGCACCATTTCACTACGGGCGTTGGTTAATGGACCCTATGTATGGTTGGATGTGGGTTCCGGGCCACGAATGGGGACCAGCATGGGTTACCTGGGGACAAACCAACGGTTATTATGGTTGGGCGCCAATTGGCCCGGGGGTAGTAGTATACGAGGGTTATCGTCCCGCTGCTCAATACTGGGTATATGTACCGCAAGAGCGCATTATGTATGGTAATGTTTCCGGCTACGCCATTAACTCATACTCGGTTAATTATGGAACTGCCATTAACTATAACAATGTAAACATAATCAACAACCATAACACCTATAACAACGCGGTTTACAACTCGGGTCCGCAGCCCAATGAAGTTGAACATGTTACCGGGAACAAAATAACCCCTGTTACTGTAAACACAACAGCTAAACCGATCGCCGGCGGAAACAACACCAACCAGCTCAACTTATACAGGCCGGCTATCAATAGCACCAGCGTTAAAACAGCCACACCGGTAAAAGTTACACCGGTAAATAACCTTAAGCCTGTAAATACTAACGTGGCACCGGCCAATCCTAAATCGCAGCCAGTTATCCATAACAATCCAAGTCAGCCCGTTAATAACCAAAGACCCATCGAACCGGTGCACGAACAACCGGTTCAACACGAACAGCCTATACAACACCAACAGCCGGTTCAACATGAACAACCTGTTCAGCACCAACAGCCTATTCAGCACGAGCAACCCATACAACACGAACAACCTATTCAACACGAACAGCCCATACAGCATCAGCAACCTGTCCAAAACGAAAGACCGTCTGAGCCTATCAGAGAACAACCAAGGCCTGTTCAGCAAAATAACAACCAAAGGCCTCCGGTTCAACAAATTAAGCCTAAACCTCAACCTAAACCTGTGCAGCCAAGGCCAGCGCCTGAGAAAAAGAAATAACCATATTTAATTAATACAAGCTAATAAGCAAAACCCCGATGGTCAGGTTGACCATCGGGGTTTTGCTTTAAGAGGCTGAATACAAATAAACTTTAGCAACCCGGCTTACGTTGTAATAAAAACGCTGATTATGGCTTCTATTATTTCAAAAGTTAAACAGGCCTATTTATTGTTTAAGCATATCGACCTTGATCAAATAAGCCATCTGGCCTCTAAAGTCGATTTGGGCGAAGTGGTTCATAATGTTAGCAACCTAGACGATAAGCAACTGGCTCAATTAATGAAGATGCTAAACACCGGCAATCATAAGGAAAGAATCCTTCCACCTATTGAAGGCGACTTTTACCATTTGGATCATGTGCTTACAACCGGGGAGCGTGAACTACAATTGAGATTACGCAACTTTATGGAAACCGATGTCAAACCCTTGGTAAATCATTACTGGCTTAAGGCTGAATTCCCATTTGAGATTATACCTAAGTTGGCAGCCCTTAATATTTGCGGTACCACTTACCAGGGTTACGGGTGCCCCAATCTTACGCCTATGATGGAGGGTATGTTAGCCATGGAATTAGCCAGAGTTGACACGTCCATTTCCACCTTTTTCGGGGTTCAGAGCGGGTTAGTGATGGGCTCAATTTACCTGCTGGGCAGTGAAGAACAAAAGCAGGAGTGGTTGCCCAATCTGCAGCAGTTTAAAAAGATTGGCGCCTTCGGATTAACCGAGCCCGAAGTTGGTTCTGCAGTTGCTGCAGGCCTTACAACGGAAGCTCGGCGCAATGGAGATACCTGGATATTGAATGGCCAAAAGAAATGGATAGGTAACTCCACCTTTGCCGATGTTATTATTATTTGGGCTAAAGATGTAGCCGATGGTGAGGTAAAGGGCTTTTTAGTGCGCAAGGGCTCAGTAGGGCTGAATGTAGAAAAGATGGAAGATAAGATGGCGCTGCGCATAGTTCAGAACGGTTTAATAACACTCACCAATTGCGAAGTGCTTGAAACGGACCGGTTGCAAAAAGCCAACTCATTTAAAGATACTGCAAACGTGTTGCGTATGACCCGCGCTGCTGTAGCCTGGCAGGCTGTCGGCTGTGCCCGCGGTGCCTACGAAAGTGCGCTTGATTATACCCGTAAAAGAAACCAGTTTGGCAAGCCCATTGCTTCATTTCAACTAATACAAAACCACCTGGTCGAAATGCTATCAAACCTAACAGCCATGCAAACTATGGTATTGCGCCTCTCTCAATTGCAACATGAAGAAAAAATAACAGATGAACACGCCTCTTTGGCCAAGGTATTTTGCAGCCTGCGTACCAGGGATGTGGTGAGCCACGCCCGAGAAGTAATGGGTGGAAATGGGATTTTGCTGCAATATGATGTAGCCCGCTTTGTTGCCGATGCTGAAGCCATTTACTCGTACGAGGGCACTAAAGAAATTAACTTGCTAATTGTTGGGCGCGCTATAACGGGCTTTAGCGCGTTTGTGTAAATTTGCCATACAGACTTAAATTAGGTATAACATAAAATAATTATGTCAAACAGAGTAGCCGTATTTCGCAAGGTAACCTTTAACGCTGCCCACAGGCTTTATCGTAAAGACTGGAGCGACGATAAAAACAAAGAGGTATTTGGCCTTTGCGCCAACCCCCATTATCACGGTCATAACTACCGGTTGGATGTACGGGTAGTTGGCGAAATTGACCCCGAAACCGGTTATGTAATCGACCTCAAACAACTCAACGATTTGATTACTGAAGAGATAACCGAGCGCTTTGACCACCGCAACCTCAATCTCGACTGCCCCGAATTTAAAACCCTGAATCCCACAGGTGAAAACATCGTGGTGGTAATTTATCACCTTATTCGCAAACGCCTGGCAGAGCGGTTCGACCTGCAGGTTCGCTTATGGGAAACCGAAAAGAACTACTTCGAATATCCTGCTTAATATACAATAAATTAATTAACGTTACGGCATAACAAAACTCGTTGTTGCCGCGTTTGCGCTTATTGCGCTAAACGAAAGTCTTCCTGTATTGGCTAAATCTTCCACATCCGACGTACTTGCAAAACTTGCTGCTGCACCGTAGGCCGCAAAATAAACGGTCGAACCACTGGTAAAGCCCGCATCGTTTAAATCCGAAACCGGAATTTTTACTGTAAAAGTAGTTAGGTTATTATTAGCTGTACCCGAGTAATATATCAGGTAATTAGCCGGTAGCGAAGATACCGATGGAGACGAACCAACAAATACAACATAGGTTCTTTTCCTGGTGTCAGAACCTGAAAACGTTCCTTGTAGTACTACATTACCAAGGGTATCGGTAGGCGGAGCAAGAATCGAATCAAAAAAATTAGGTATAGCGCTCAATTTGGCATCATGGTCAATATTGCCTTCTCCCAAAAAACCCAAAGCCGAATTCAGAAGGCTTCCAAAACCCGGACAGGTATAACCAATAGTATACTGTCCCTGTGCAATACCATTAAAACCGTATTTACCTGTTGAATCAGTCGTTGCGTTTGAAACGCTGCCCGAGGAAGTATTTAATGTAACCGTTACAGCATTAAGCCCCGAAAAAATCTTGCCACCGTATTGATCGTACAAGGTAACATAGCCATACAAATTGCCAGTTACCTGAGTGTTAGTAGCAGTCGGTTGCTTCTTGCATCCTGATTCAAGAAACAAGGCCAGAATTAAAACAACTAACGGAAGGGAGGATATTTTTTTCATGTTTAGGATTTATGGTTGATTGTTGTAGACTACAATTATACTTAGAAGTTTAAAGGGCATAAAAAATATTTTTAGTGGAAGCAAATATCCATGTAAACCGGAAGATGGTCGGAGTAACCACCCACCCAAAAATCGCCTAAATAAGTACGGCTGGGCACTAAACCATATTTAGGGTTGTCATACATAATCCATAGTGGCTTAAAAATATGTGCCGCGGAGTTTTTGATGTAATAAGGATTCTCAGAGGTTAGCATGTTCTTGGAAACGATAAGCTGGTCAAAAACATCATTCTGCTCATGGTACTTTAAAGTAAACTCATGCCTTGATTGCGGCAATCTCATAAGGTTCACCAAATTTTGATTAAGCGGATATTTGTAATTGCCCGAACACAAATATTCAACGCTCTTATTATCTGGGTTATCATTAAAATCGCCCATAATAACAATACGCGCAAAAGGCTCACCTTTATAAATGTCCTCAACTTTGGCTTTAAGCACCATGGCAGCCGTAATTCTTTTCTTTTCACTGTCACCGTTGGCGGCTCTCCTGCTTGGCCAGTGATTCACAAAAAAGTATACCGGAAACTGTTCAGTCATGTAACCTTTAAAATAAATGATGTCCCGGGTTTTATCATCAGGGTCAAAAGTAAATTCAACCTTTAAAAAGGCATCAAATACTTCCTGAATCATGTCCTTGTTATAAAGCAATGCCACATCAATGCCCCGTTCATCCGGCGACTCATGATGCACAATGCCAAGGTTAAAATTTTGCAATGCCGGCTGCGCAATTAAATCTTCAACCACCTTACGGTTTTCTACTTCCGATAACCCAATAGCTATCGGTTGAATTGAATCTAACAATGCAGCAATCACTTTCGAGATATGCTCAAGCTTCAGTTGGTATTTCTTTGTATCCCACTTGCTCTTTGCGGTAGGTAAAAACTCTTCGTCATGTTTTACCGGGTCCTTAATCGTATCAAACAGATTCTCAACATTGTAAAAAATTACCCTGCCCGGCTTAAGCAACGGTTCTTCCTGTGCGCAAATGCGCCCATAAACAAACAGGAGAGATATGAATAAAAGCCTCTTCACTCAAAAATATTTTTCGGTTGCAATTCTCTCAAGTTCCTCATCTGCACTCATAGGGTAAAAACCTAAGGCCATTGCCTTATTTATATTTAAAGAAACATCAGCCGGCCGCGGTGCCATATTTACTACATCCTTTTGGCTACCCTGTTTAATCAGTCCGCCATTTAAATCAAAAACCTTAACCACTTTCATCCCAAAATCATACCTCGATAACCGCTCTCTACCGGCAACATGCACAATACCCGAAGTCTTTCCCATTAGCTTAAATATTCCTTCGCTAATGCTTCTGGCCCCGCAAATACTTCGATATTCGTCAACAAACAGCGTAGTCTCCTCGCCTTGTTTTAACCGCTTAATAAAGCCGTGCATATAATTTTCCGGTGATGCCTGGGGGTACCCAAACATAATGGGCAACCTATAAACCGTAGCTTCCGGATATATCTTCAATATTTCATCTTCCGCAATTGCCTTTTGCTCCCCGTAAACACTTAACGGATTTTTTTCATCCTCCTCAGTGTACATGCCCTTTTTCCCATCAAAAACAAGGTCCGTAGATGTAAACACAAAAGGAATCTGAAAATCACAACAAATACCCGCTATGTTTTTACTGGCCTCAACATTTACCGAGTGCGATACCTCTTTATTTTGTTCGCAAAAATTAGCGTCGGCAATGGCTGCAGTATGTATAACTGCATCCGGCTCTATATCATCAAAATAATTGCCAAGTTCAATGTAGTTGGTAAGGTCACACTTTACGGGTATAGCGCCCGTAAAATCAAATTCGTTCGCATTTGTAATGCCGTAAATATCCCAATCGTTGGCAAAAACCCGTAATAGGTGGTAACCCAAAAAGCCTGAGGCACCGGTAAGAAGCAATTTTTTCTTCATGTAATAAATGCCATCGCAAGTAAGTTAATTTTCGGCATTCCAGATTAATCTCTTCTTAAACGCTTTCCCACGCCATACCCCATGCATAACCTTGCCGTTAACTCTATTCATATCACATGGAATAAAATCTATACAACAAATGTAAAGCGTTTGATAGCTGTATAAAAGGGGTGAGGATAACTTTAAAGCATTTAATTCCTTTTCTCCACATCAACCATCATGCCGTGTTTCATGCGCAAAGTTACCATGGGGTACTTCTCGGGCTTAAAACCGGCACTTACTTTAAACCTGAATTTTTGTAACATCATAACTATGATTATCTGCATTTCCATCAATGCAAAATTATTGCCAATACATTGCCTTGGCCCCCCACCAAATGGGAAATAGGCAAACCGGTGATGGTTTTTTGCATTTTCCTTGCTAAATCGCTCGGGCTTAAAAGCATCCGGTTCATCCCACAAACGCACATCGTGGTGAATTTCATACACCGGTATCATAAACGTATAACCTTTAGGTATCCGGTATCCTCCAATTTCATCATCTTCCAGGTTTTCGCGCATAATCATCCATGCCGGCGGATAAAGCCTCAGCGCTTCATCCATCACCATCCTGGTATACGGCATTTGCTGCAGGTGCTCAAGGGTTGGTGTTCGGCCTTGTGTTACCTGGTCAATTTCATCGTACAATTTCTGCGCTTGCACCGGGTTATTATCCAACAAATACCAAAGCCAGCTTAAAGCAAGCGCAGTAGTCTCGTGTCCGGCCAAAAATATCGTCATGGTTTCATCGCGCAATTGCTGGTCACTCATTTGTTCCCCGGTATCCTCGTCCTTGGCTTCCATTAGCATCGCCAGCAAATCATGATGTTCTTCGGTGCTTTTGCGCCTTTCGCGGATAATAGGGTTCAATACATCATCAAGGTTCTTTACCGCTTTCCTTTCTCTCAAATTAACCGGCGTAGGATATTTAACGGGCAACCTGAAAGGATTATTAAATCTCGCAGTGGCCATTTCGCTGGTTCGTTCAATCTCCCTGCTCACTACTTCAATAGCTCCTTCAACGTGGGTCGTAAACATAGCGCCGGCTACAATATTCAAGGTTAGCTCCATCATCTCCGTGCTAATATCAACGTGCTTTTTATTGCTTAACTGCCCCAGCTTTATTATTTGCTGCTCGGTACAGCTAGTCATCGTATCTACCATTTTTACCAGTCGCTCTTTATGAAAAGCTGGTTGCGCAAGCCGCCTTTGTTTTCGCCAAAAGTCGCCCTCGCTGGTAAGTAGGCCTTTGCCAAGTATTAACTCCAACACATCGTTTTTAAACCACTTTTTGTAGTTCTTATTATTATCCAGCATTACGTACTTCACATATTCGGGCTCAGTAATTACCACAATATTTATTAAGCGCGAGGTTAACGTGAAGATACCTTTAAACTGTGGCGAGCTTTCCCTTAAATACGTTATAGGGTCCTTAAGCAGATGATAAACATTACCAAAAAGCCAATGTCCTTTTTTAGGATGCGGCGGTATACTGCGGACTGGGGTTGGGGCGGTTGCTGTGTTAGACATAGTTGGGTAAATTTAGTATAACCAAATTAATGCAGCGCATTGTAATCAGTATGACGATATAACATCGGCAATATTTTTTATACTTGCATTACAAGCACAATATTTTGAAAGCCAATAAGCTTATAAAGGCGATTTTCATCCTCTTTTTGTCCCTCACCCTTATTCTGATATTGATTCTATCTGGTGAAATATTTTTTAGGATAAAAAAGCCTTACGCCCTTGCCCCGGTTGAGTATAACCGGAACGAGATATGGCATTGGAGCAAAAATCTCAACTACATCAGCAAATGCGAAGAAGGCACGCAGATTCACGTCCGCACCGATTGGTTTGGCTTTCGCAATTATGGAAAAACGATTAAAAAACCGAAAAACGTTATCCGGATAGTAGTGATCGGGGATTCCTACACGGAAGGGCTTGGTTATTCCGATAACCAGGTTTTCACTTCGTTGTTGGAGCAAAACCTGGCAGGCCTTAATCCCCATAATTGCAAAATAGAAGTATTGGGGGCTTCGTCACCCGCATGGAGCACTGAACAGGAATGGCGCTGCCTATTGAACGAAGCTAAATGGTTTGAGCCCGATTATGTGCTGCTGATGGTTTGCCCTAATGATATCCGCGAGGCTTATTGCAAAAAATTTGTTGAACTTACTTCGTGGGGCGAGGCAAAGTTTAACAAGATTAACTTTAACGATAGCAGGATATTTTACTGGAAACTAGCTGCCCATTCATACTTGTACCAGTTTCTTCAGGCTAAAGTATTTCATACCGATTTTGGCACCTTCCCATTTCTGTTTGCACATTACAAATTCAACTTCGGCAAAGAGGATAGTACCAATTGGGATAGGCCCATGTATTTAAAATCTGCATTTCCCGAGTTAACTAATGCGCGCAAACTATTCTTTACGTTAGTAGATGAAATGCACCACGAGTGCAATAAGAACAAGGTAAAGTTCACAGTTTCATTGGTGCCCATGGTAATGGAATTTGACAGCACCATGGTTAAAGATACCGCCTTGCAAAGCGGACTTGTTTCGGATATGATAAGTTATCACTGCGATACAGCCCACATTGATTATGTAAACTTGTACAAAAGATTTAAAGCCGATAACGACCCAACAACCTTCTTCTTAAAATCAGATCAGCACTTCAATGCAAAAGGGCATATAACTACCGCCCAGGGCCTGGCCGAATATTATAAAGAGATCATTAAATGACCCCCGGTATAATTTTATAAGGTACCAGTTTTCTGTATTCCTCCCAATGCTCGCCGTATTTTTTGCTGCACTTGGCTTCATCTCTAAATGCCCTATGCGTCAGCAACACACAAAGAAAAATGACATAAAAGAAAGGAGCGAAATAAGAAAACCCCGTAGCACAGCTCCAAAAAAAAGCCGACATAATTTCAGGCACATAATGAAAATGGCTGCTTATACCCCAAAAGCCTGAAGCCAACAAAAGGTTCTTCTTTTTTTCCCCGGTTTCAGTTTCGTAGTGCGCATGTATCAGTACCGGCACCTCACCCCAAATGGTAGTCTCGCCATTGGTTGAACGCACCACCTGCCTTTGACGGTCAGCCCAGTAATTAATAAAGATAGAACCAAGGCCAGCTATAAAAATAAGAGTAGCAATCCAAACCGGTAAACCTATAGGATGTAGCACCATAAACATAACCGGCGAAGTATAAACAGCGGGCACCCAAACCAAACAACCCCAGCAAATATAAAAGCCCGCCCTATCAACAATAATATCCATCGAGCGCATATAGCCCGATTCCCAGATAAAAAACTTGAAAAGATAAATAACAATAAGCGCTGCCGAAATGATAATTGAAGGATCCGCCTTTCCGTAAATATGCGCTTGCGCAAATGCAAACGAAGTAACAGCAACCGCCCATCCGGTCATACCAAATCTGCAATTGGTAAACTGCTTAACATCCCAACCCAAAATACGTGGATACAACTCAGTACCCCAGTAATAATCAAAAAGAAAGTTACCTGTCGAACCATTATCCGTAGATGAAGGCGCATACCTGCCTTTAAAATAAAGCACCAGACAAAAAATAAGCGCCGTTAAATTCAAAGCGCCTAAAATATCGCCAAAGTTGTCGTACACTATTGATGGCTGAAATAACTTTAACCCAAGGGTGCAAACAAAGAAAAGAACAAACGTAATGATGTATGAAGCCAGCCCATTGTCTTTATACTCAGGCAAATTACCCATAGGAGTAATAGTGCCGGTAAATTTTTTGCCCGGCAAAAACTTCATCAACGCAAGCTGAAGAGCCGCAAAAATGCCAATGATTTTCCATGCCGTAGCCGAGCCAAAAAAGTGCGCCCACCAAACATTAACCAGTTCATTGAACAGGCCATTTTTCATTAATTCGTCAGACAAGTTTGCAAACGAACCATTGAGGTTAACATTAACATGCCACATAAGCATGGCAAAGGGCGGACAAACAAAAACCAGAAATGCAGGAACGAGGTAACGGGTTAAGGCATTTTCTTCAGTTACGGTCTTACTCATATTGATTAGGGGTTATAGCGGCTTCAAGGATATAAAAATTCTTCGAATTGCGAGAGGCAATCCCTTAAATGCTTCAAAAAGCATGGCACTCAAACTATTTCATTCATCAAGCGCTATACGAAATCCGCCATTTTGTTTATGATGGTCTTTAATATCCCTGTTTCGCGCCTTTGAATAGCACCTCTCTTTTGGGCTGCGCCAAGACCCTCCACGCACCACGCGATGTTGAGCCCTTTTGTCGTTTCTCGGATTTACACCAGCGCTTTTTTTGTAGTAGTTAGCATCATACCAATCGCTGCACATCTCCCATACATTTCCGCTCATATCATAAAGACCAAGTTCATTGGATTTCTTTTGCCCTACCCCGTGAGTCTTGTTTTCAGAATTGCTTTTATACCAGGCAACTTCATCAAGGTTATCGCTGCCACTATATTTATATCCTTTACTTCTATTCCCTCCCATGGCCGCGTACTCCCATTCAGCCTCGGTTGGCAAACGATAATGCTTACCAAACCTTTGATATAGCTTCGTCAAAAATATTTCTATTTGCTCTCTCGAAACATTTTCAACGGGGCAAGCACTACACTGGTTAAAATAAGAAGGTTTATCTCCCATCACATTCCACCAAAGTGCCTGAGACACTTCATATTTATCTATGTAAAAGCTTTTCAAGGTAACCGGGTGCACCGGTCCTTCGTTCTTTAAGCCATCAGTAGACCCCATTGAAAAAGTTCCCCCAACTACCAACACCATACCCATTGTTGGTTCAAATACAGTAGTGTCCTGCTGCTCTTGCGCATTGATAGTAATATGCGTTATTATAAATGCTATAGCAAAAAAGATACTCTTCATAAACGGCTATTCTCCTTTCTTTTCAATATGTTTAACATTACCGTTAGCATGGTTTGAAAGGTAATTATAATTAATCTGATTTACACAAGTGCAGAAAGCATTACGTCCTTGTAATTTTATGCTCTTACTCCTCGTCGCTATACCCTGCTTAAGCCAAAGCTGGGTCGATACCCTCGACACTTACGCCCGCCAGTCTTATTTACCTCCTTCAAAGTATATGTGGTTGTGGACCGATGCCGCGTTGCTTAATACTATGACCAAGGAATATGACCTAAGCGTCTCCTCACAAAAACAAATCTATCTCAATTATATCGAAAAGGCGATGAACACATCATCGGTTGTTGCCAATGGACACACGCCTAATGATGTAGCCTCCGGTTTGGGTCTTGCATTTTTGTACCGGGTTACTAAAAATGAAAAATACAAACGAAAGGCCGATAAGATTTATGCCGATTATCAAAAAATAAGGCGCACAAAAGAAGGTGGCGTTTCGCATATAGCGCTCTTTACAGAGTTATGGGATGACACCATTTTTATGATTGGTGAGTTTCTGCTTGAAATGTATAAAGCTACCGGTGATAGAAAATACCTTGATGAACTGGTTAAACAAATACGGTTGCATCGCGAGAAACTGCTGGATAAAGATTGGGGCCTTTGGTATCATGGATGGGATGGTGACTACAAAAATCATGTTACCATGTTCAGCCAAAGATATTGGCCCGATAAAAATACCGGCAGAAGCGCCGAGATGTGGGGACGCGGAAACGGATGGATAGTTGTAACCCTTTCCGATGCCCTGGAGGCTCTGCCTAAAAGCGACCCATATTGGAACGAACTTGCAGGGTATTTAAAAGAGATGGTTAAACATTTACCCGAACTACAGGATAAAAAAACGGGCCACTGGTGCCAATTACCGGTAAGGAACCTTGACCCTGATAATTTTATTGAAAGTTCATGCACCGCCATGTTTGGCTATGGAATTAGCACCGCATTGCGCTTAGGTATCGTTACCGATACCTCATTCAGTAACAGCGTTACACTTGCCTACCGGGGTTTAAGGGAACATAGCATCGTACCGGTAGGTAAAAAATATCTTACGACGTCCAATGTATGCACCGCTACCTGTATTGGCAATAAGGATTACTACTTCAAGCGTAAGGTTCAAAAGGGCAAACCGTACGCCATAGGTATGTTTATTCAATTCGGATTGCGATATGAAATGGATAACGGCTTACGTCAGTTAGCCCCGCTTACTAATAAATGAATGCATATTCTATGAAAGCGCGGCTCCAAATTTTTCCGGCCATTTTTTTTCTGTGTGGGCTTGCTTCGTGCACCTACTATGTAGGGCCCAATCAGTTAACCAGACAATTTAAAGCCAATCCGATAACCCATCCTGCAGTATATAGCTATATTAATGCCGAGGCGATCAATCCGGAGAGTTATAGCCACGATTCACTCGTTGTTTATTATGCGAGCATGCCTATCCCTGTAAAAAATGAGATCCTGGATAGAGATTTTGTGAGAATAATATTGGCCCACCTGGTGCTAGGGCGCGACATCGAACAAATAAACGCCAACCTGGTAAAACTTAAACCATGGGCTGACCATGGTAGCACAGGCCCTTTTCATAAAAGCGGTGATTATGATTTTAGTGAAATAAGCTGGTGCAGCCTGCTCTATCTTTTTGGCGATAAGCCTGCAATACTTTATCCCGATACGCGTAACCACCTTGTAGCTGTTTTGATAGGTAACAGTGGTGCCAAACCCTCGTTGCGTATGCCCGGAACCGGTAAGCTTTTCAGAGAAACAGAAAACCATATTTTGATGGGAGAAGTTTCACGATACCTCAAAAACCAGTGGCTAAACGAGCATGGTGACACCTCACTTGCATTCAATAACGAAAAAAGCGGCTTTGAAAGCTGGCTGTTAAATCACCTGGATGAAAAATTTAAAGGAGGGTTTTACGAATTTAATTCTAACCCGTACGCCGGGTATTCATTCCAGGCATTGAACACTCTATTTTCTTTTGCGCACTCGGATACCGTACGAAAAGCAGCTAATAAATTGCTGAACGAAATCATTTATGAATACTCGCTCAGCAGTATCGAGTTAAAACGCTATCCGGTTTACCGCCGTCAGCCCTGGCGCGCTTCAAATACCTCATTTGATTGGGACCCTATTAGTTCCATCGTTCGCGTCCTGGTTACGAAAAAAACCGGCGTTCAATGGCCGGTGCGTGAAAAACAGCACGGGCTTATAACCCTATTGCTTCGCTATGAGTTGAACAACCAACTTGCCAACCTGTTGCTGGAAAAGAACACAGCCTATTCGGCAACTTTGGGACATGGTAGAAAGGGCTCACCGGAAATTTATAGCAGCAACAAAAATTATGTATTAAGTGCCGGAGGTGTGCAGCGGGGGTTACTATCGCAACTTGCAGCGCGCCCCATTGTACTGCTATTAAATGACGGTGTACAACATGCCGATAGCTGTTTTCGTTTATGCGGCAAGGGGGAAATGCCACACTGGAATAACACTGGTGTTTATGGAAACTTGGCTTGCACCAATCAACCGGTTATGATACCACCCCAATATAAACCGGTTGCGGAAAAGAGTGGATGGATGGCATTTTATCTGCCCAAATTACAACTTGGCATTTATGTGTATTCAAAGAAAAATCTCGGCCTCATGCTGGTGAGCACAGAATATGGCAAACCCGATGAAACCAGTTTGGATGAATTAATTAAAGCCAACAGCGCGCTCAATATTAATAAGCAGTTAAATCTTGTTGGAAGAGGTATTGTAAGTTACCGCCCCAGCAGTCCAAAAAACCGGTGGGTTATTTATAAAATGAACAACCGAAAGCTTGATAGAAAATTTGACAAATGGAAACGTGTGAATGTTTTAGTATCAGTAGCGAGGCAAGAATAATTACATATTCAAAGCCCTGTTATCGGTAGCTATCAAACAAGCCTCTTTAAATGCCTCTGTATAAGTAGGGTGCGGATGGCTCATTCTCGAAATATCCTCAGCACTTGCGCGATATTCAAGTGCAACAACGCCTTCAATAATCAAATCAGCTGCGCGGGCGCCTACTATATGCACACCTAATATTTCGTCAGTTTCTTTAGATGCCAGCACTTTTACAAAGCCATCTAAATCACCACTCGCCCTTGCTCGCCCCAGCGCGCGGAAAGGAAATTTGCCCGTTTTATAAGCAGTGCCGTTCTTCTTCAGGTCAGCTTCAGTTGCACCAACACTAGCCGCCTCCGGCCAAGTGTAACACACACCGGGTATCATATTGTAATTAATGTGCGGCTTTTGTCCGGCAATTGTCTCGGCCACAAAAGCGCCCTCCTCCTCTGCTTTGTGCGCTAACATCGCTCCACGCACCACATCGCCTATAGCATATATACCCGGCACATTTGTTTCCAAATATTGATCAACATTTATCCGTCCTTTCTCATCCGCCTTTAAATTGGCGTTCTCCAATGCCAGTCCATCTGTATACGGCACTCGTCCCACAGCCACTAAACAGTAATCACCTTTTACCTCTACCTTCTCGCCATTCTTATTTTCCGCCGAAACCGTTACTTCATTTCCTTGCACCACCGCACCGGTCACCTTATGCGAAAGCATAAACTCAATGCCATCTTTGCGGAGGATACGTAGCATTTCCTTGCTGATGTCCTCATCCATCGTGGCAACTATCTTATCCAGAAACTCAACTACTGTAACCTTTGCTCCAAGGCGCTTATAAACCGAACCCAACTCCAAGCCTATAACGCCACCGCCTATAATAATTAAATGTTCCGGCACCTCGGTAAGCGTCAACGCTTCGGTTGAAGTAATCACTCTCTTTTTATCAACTGCAATAAACGGAAGCTTAGTAGGTTTGCTACCGGTAGCAATAATTACTTTCTCCGTTTCAATCTCCTGCTTCTCGCCTTTATCGTTGGTAATGGCAATTTTATTTTTTGTAACAAACGAACCAAGCCCGGTGTAAACATCAATCTTGTTTTTCTTCATCAGGTATGCAATGCCGTCATTATTTGATTTAACAACACCGGCCTTACGCGCAATCATTTTCCCAAAATCAAACGATAAACGCGTAGTGCCTATACCATGGCCCGCAAACACGCTCTCTGCATTATGATAATGCTCTGATGAATCCAACAAAGCCTTTGATGGTATACATCCCACATTGGTACAAGTCCCGCCTAACACACTATATTTTTCAACAATAGCCACTTTCATACCCAACTGCGCGCAACGAATAGCTGCAACATATCCACCGGGTCCAGAACCAATAACAACAACATTATAATTTGACATCAACAATTATTTTATAATTCAATTAATAACTCAACCGGATCTGCACCCAACAACATTTTGTGGGGGTTTTCCAAAAAGTCCTTCACCGCCACTAAAAAGCTTACAGATTCTTTTCCATCAATAATTCTATGGTCGTACGAAAGGGCTACATACATCATCGGCCTAACCTCAACCTTACCATCAATTACCATAGCCCGGTCCTGCACCTTGTGCATACCTAGTATGGCAGATTGAGGAGGATTGATAATCGGCGTGCTCATCAACGAACCAAACACACCACCATTCGAAATAGTAAACGTGCCACCGGTCATTTCATCCATCGTTAATAATCCATCGCGGCCTTTAATGGCTAACTCTTTTACTTTCTTTTCGATGCCGGCAAGCGACAGCGATTCCGCATTTCGAATAACCGGCACTACCAACCCTTTGGGAGTTGAAACAGCAATGGAAATATCGCAGTAATCATGATAAACAATATTCCCTTCATCAATGTATGCATTCACCGATGCGAATTTTTCGAGCGCCAGGCAACACGCTTTTGCAAAAAAACTCATCATGCCCAAATTCACTTCATACTTCTTTTTAAACGTATCACCATACTTTGCCCTAATGGCGTTTATCGCAGTCATATCCACCTCGTTAAAAGTGGTAAGCATCGCTGTTGAGTTTTTTGAATACACCAAACGCTCCGAAATCGTTTTTCTCAACCTGCTCATTTTCTCCATCCGCTCGTTTCGGCTAAAAGCTTCTTTCTGCGGCATGTTGGCTTTAGCTCTTACTGCATTAATAGCATCTTCCTTTGTAATTCTTCCACTAACTCCGGTAGTTGCTTTTACATCTTTTGCAGCAACGTTACCTTCATCCAAAATTTTCTTAGCTGCCGGTGATGGAGTATTAGCCGCATAGCTTTGTTTAGTCTCTTCTTTCTTCTCTTCTGTTTTTGGTTGTTCCTCTACCGGTTTGGTTTCAGCAGGTTTTTTCACTTCCGCCTTTTTTTCAACCTTAGGTTCTTTAACTTCTGCTGCTTTCGTTTCCTCGGGCTTCTTGGCGCTTTCGTCAATGTTGCATATAACAGCGCCCACTTTTAAATCTTCGCCTTCTTTAGCAACAAACTTTACCACACCGGCAATAGTTGCGGGTATTTCCTGTGAGGCCTTATCTGTTTCCAGTTCGCAAATAGGCTGGTCAAGCTGCACATAATCACCATCTTTCACTAAATATTTGGATAGTGTTACTTCCGTAATCGATTCCGCCACCGAGGGCACTTTTAATTCTGTCATGTCTTTATTATTTATTCAAACGCTCTTGTCAAAATAACTTCCTGCTCTTGTAAATGTACTTTCTTAAAGCCAGTGGCCGTACTGGCAGCATTCTTTCTTGCAATACCACGCATCGGTAATTTTTCGTGCAAACGCGCCAATAAAAAATGCCACGCTCCCATATTTTCCGACTCTTCCTGCACCCACCAAACCTCGGCTTTAGGATATTTTTTGGTAAGCGCAATCATTTTATCCTGTGGTACCGGGTAAAGTTGCTCAACTCTCGCAATCACCACATCATCATGCTTATCTCTTTCTTTTCTCTCCAGCAAATCGTAATATATTTTACCACTGCAGAAAAGTATTTTCCTCACTTTCTTACTCTTCGTTTCATCTACTATCAACTCCTGGAAACCACCCTTCAATATATTCTCAACGGGCGATACACAACGCGGATGGCGAAGTAATGACTTAGGACTCATTACAATCAATGGCTTACGGAATGGCCAAGCCATTTGCCTACGCAGCGCATGGAAAAAATTAGCAGGGTCGCTAATATTCACCACCACCATATTCATTTCGGCGCACAGTTGTAAGTAACGCTCCAACCTTGCACTACTATGCTCTGGGCCCTGCCCTTCGTAACCATGTGGCAATAACATTACCAAACCCGAGCCCCTTTGCCACTTCGATTCACCTGAGGCTATAAACTGGTCTATCACCGTTTGTGCACCATTGGCAAAATCGCCGTATTGCGCTTCCCACAACACCAATGCTTCCGGATGTGGAAGCGTATATCCATATTCGAATCCTAAAACGCCATACTCACTCAGGTGCGAGTTGTAAATAAAAAAGCGTCCCTGTTTTTTGCCCAGGTTGCAAAGCCTGCAATATTCTGCATCTGTGTTTTCATCTGTTATAACAGCATGGCGCGAGGTGAACGTTCCGCGCTTAACATCTTCACCACTTAATCTCACATCTTTTCCTTCCAGCAATACCGAACCATAAGCCATCAACTCAGCCGCAGGCCAGTCAAGTTTACCATCTACCTGCATCAACCGGTTCCGGTCATCCAGGTATTTCTTCACCTTTTTTAAAGGCACAAAACCCTCAGGGTATTTATTTAAGCCGGCAATAAGTTGGGTAGCTGTTTCTTTCGAAATAAAAGTATCCGGCGAATCTTGAAAATCATTGATAGTTGCCTTTCTCAGTTTCTGCCAGGCCAATTCCGTGGGCTGTGGTTGATAAGGCAGTGGATGCTGTTTCACTGAATCAAGGCGCTGTTGCAAAAAGTCCCAAAACTCCTTTTCCAGGCGCTTGGCAATTTCTGCTGTTACTGAGCCTTCATTAATCAGTTGCTCAGAATATATATCGCGTGGATTTTTGTGCCCTTCAATCAATTTATACATCAATGGCTGCGTATACTTAGGGTCGTCGCTTTCGTTATGCCCGTGCTTGCGGTAGCATACCATATCTACAAAAACATCTTTGTTGAATTTCTGGCGGTACTCAGCAGCTAACTCGCATGCAAAAACCGTTGCTTCAATATCATCGCCATTAACATGCAAAACCGGTGCATCAATAGTCGCCGCTATCGAAGTGCAATAATCCGACGACCTTGCCTCATCAAAATCAGTAGTAAAACCAATTTGGTTATTAATTACAAAATGGAAGGTGCCACCGGTATAATACCCGTTTAACTTAGCCATTTGCAACACCTCATAAATAATACCCTGTCCCGCAACCGCGGCATCACCGTGTATTAAAACCGGTAAAATTTTATTGTAATTCGATTTATAAATCGCATCTGCTTTAGCACGGGTAAAACCCTCAACAATTGGGTTCACCGCTTCCAGGTGCGAAGGATTTGGCATCAGTTTCATATAAACCGATTTGCCGTTTTCGGTTTTGTATTGCGAAGAAAACCCGAGGTGATATTTCACATCGCCATCACCCATAGTCAGGTCATAATCGGCGTTGCCTTCAAACTCATTAAAAATCTCTTCGTAGGTTTTGCCCATTATGTTTACCAAAACATTCAGGCGTCCGCGGTGGGCCATGCCTAACACCACTTCTTCAACACCTGCGTTGCTTGCAGTTTGTATTACTGCATCCAAAGCCGGGATAGTAGTTTCTCCACCTTCTAACGAAAAACGCTTTTCGCCAATGTACTTGGTACCTAAAAACTTCTCAAACACTACCGCCTGGTTCAGCCTGCGCAGTATATATTCCTTCTTCTCAGGGGTATAGTTTATAACCGAATCGCCTTTTTCAATCCTCTCTCTAAAAAAATCCACCTCTTCTTTAACTCTAACATAACCGTACTCAAAACCAATGCTCTCGGTATAAATTTTCTTTAGCTTGGTAATAATTTCATTCAGCGAGGCATTAGGCAAACCTATTTCAGCCCCAATCGCAAACTTTCTGTCAAGGTCTTTCTCGCTCAGGTCAAAATTTTCGAGGCCAAGGTTAGCATGTCGGTCTTTACGCGGTTTAAGGGGGTTTGTATGGGCTATTAAATGGCCCTTCTCTCTATAAGCCTGTATCAGGCCATAAACTTTCCATTCGTCCGATGAAACAGTGGCCGATTTACCATTATAGTTTAGCTGTGCAAAATCAAAACCCTCGAAAAATTTGCGAAATTCAGGGTCAATCGCTTCGGGTTTACTCTTAAAATCTCTATACAGGTTTTCAAGGTATTCAGGTGTGGCATTAGCGAGATACGAGTATTTATCCATTTTCTTCTTCCGGAAATTTTTGTGCAAACCTAACTTATAACAACAACACAGAAAAGAGAAAGTTGGTGTTACAGAACGATTTTGCCCGTTTTTTCCGGCCTAAACTCTAACGGCTGTACCCTGCCTTTGGGTTTCAGTATTTCCGGGGCCTTTACCTTTTTTAAGAATACCCGTTACCTCAAACGCCAGTCGTATTGCTTTTATGTCTCCTTCCATAGCCGATTCCATAAGCCTGGCAAGTATTTGTGACGACATAAACTTAAATTCCCCCAACTCTGAACCAATTACATCTCCTCGGTCAAATTCCACCATATGCACATATACCGTTGGCCGGCTTAAGCCGGTCTCGTCAGCTATTTCAGCCTTTGTAGGCCATCTTTCGTTTTTGCGTATTAAATAAATCATGGCCCTGGTAATGGCAACATGGTTGGTTTCCCAAACCTTACTTCTCTCGTTATAGGCCTTTTCCATTTCGCCAAAATCTGTAGTGTCGGTACCTGGTGTTTCCATATAGTTTATTTTAAAAAAAGTGTAAAGTTTGTAAACCCAATTTCATTTTATTTTGCCTAAATAATTGACAATCAATTATTTATCATATTGAAAATTTATTTAATTATGACCTAATAATTAGGCATCCTCAAAAATTAAAAAATCGTTTTACCACTTATTTAATGCTATTAATACAACAAAGTAAACGCGTCACTACGCAACCAATTTGCGCAGTAAAATAAATAATGCAAAAAATTTGTACTAAGCCTCTCCCTCGAATATTTAATCCTCGTTTTTGGAAATAAGCTTAAGAACGCTATATTTGCAGTCCTTTTTAAAAGAAATAAGAAAATGGCACATCACAAATCAGCAATCAAACGTATCCGTCAAACGGCTAAAAGAAGAATTTCTAACAGGTATTATGCAAAAACTACCCGTAACGAAATACGCGACCTGAGGGCAGAAACCAAACCTACCGAAGCTAAAAAAGCGCTTTCTAAGGTATTTGCTTCTATCGATAAGTTAGCTAAACGCGGCTATATCCACCAAAACAAAGCAGCCAACCTAAAATCAGGTTTAGCTACTAAAGTGGCTGGTTTAAAGTAATTACTACCACACCATCAATATATTGAAGGCATTCCTTTGGGAGTGCCTTTTTGTTTTTTGACTGTTTGCATCTAATTGTGTTCAACACACGAATCCCCCTTACTAATAGCATAATTATAATCAGCCTTCGCGCAAATTTGCTGGTTAAGCTGAGGGTATTGAACTGAATATGTAGCCAGTGTGTCAACATGGTAACCCATACCTGTATAAAACGCTATCGAATCCGCTATCGAGCTTTTCGAGTACACTGTAAAGTTTACAGTATCCAATCCTTTAATTGCCCGGTAATTTCCCTCTTCTGCATAACAGTAATAGCATTTGTTGCAACTCATTACAAGCATTAGCGCTAATAACATCGCTCCACAAAACATACCCCTCGCGCCATCTAATCGGCTAATATTTACAACCATGCTTTTCATATTTAAATCTACCGTAAAGATCATTTATTCGCGCAACTCCAAAAAACAAGGTTAAAACGTTGGCAGATATAACCAAAAAGCACAACTTTATTTAATGGAAGAGTCCAAAGATTTTCTCTCAATTAAAAGCTGGGCCGAAGAAGACCAACCCCGCGAAAAATTATTGCTAAAAGGCAAATCAGCCCTTAGCGATGCCGAGCTTATTACCATTCTTTTGCGAACCGGTGTTACCGGCAGTTCAGCCCTCGATATTGCCAAAAAAATAATCAATCACGTTAACGGCGATTTAAATGCCCTCGGTAAACTATCGGTACCCGACTTGAAAAAAATAGCCAAAGGCCTGGGCGATACCAAAGCCATTACCATCGTCGCCGCCCTCGAGTTGGGCCGCCGCAGGCAAAGCAGCGAAGTGCGCGAAAAACCCATGATACGCACCAGCCAGGACTCTTACAACTATATCTACGCCGAGGTAGCCGACCTTGGGCACGAAGAGTTTTATGTAATGTACCTTAACCGCGCTAACAAGGTGCTTACTCATAAGCACATCAGTTCGGGCGGCATATCGGGCACGGTAGCGGATATTAAAATAATGCTGAAACATGGCATTGAGCTACTGGCTTCATCCATTGTTGCCGTGCACAATCACCCATCCGATAACATAAAACCCAGCCATGCCGATATTGAACTCACCAAAAAATTAAAAGAAGCGGCAAAGCTTATCGACATCCATCTCCTCGACCATCTCATTATAGGCGAAAAAAAGTATTACAGCTTTGCCGACGAGGGAATGCTTTGAGAACTTGCTGCTATTACTATTCCAATCGTTGAATTTTAGAAGGTAACTACCATACATCTGCCCTCTCTAGAGCTAGCGATGGAGAGGGTGACCCAGCGAAGGGGGGGGCGGGAGAGGCCCGGTTGTTTAAACCTGAAAATATAGAAAGGGCGATAGGATCAGATCCTATCGCCCTTTCTATATTTTTTAAATCGCTATTACTTAGCTATAACGAATTTTAAAGTCTGAACAACTTTCGCTTCGTCCTTTACAGTAACAAAGTAAATACCGTTCGGAAATTCGCTGGTATTAATCTGAGTAGTATAGCTGCCCTTGTTAAAGTTCGAAGGCGCATCAGCCGACACCATTTGGCCAAGCATATTGTAAACTTCAAAACTCAGTCTGGCATCGTTATCCAATGTATAAGCAAGTGTTACAACATTTTGAGCGGGGTTTGGATACAAAACTATTTTCTCATTATTGGTAACGCTCAACTCATCAACACCCGTAGTAGTCGAAGAGTTTAACTTCATTGAAGCAGCATTCCAAACGATGTTATATTCAGACTTGGTAATGCTGGCATTATACTGGCTTACAAATGGTACCAACTTTATAAATTGAGTTCTCCACGTACCTGGCAAGGTATAAGTATAGGTCTGAGTATAAGTAGTGCCCGGTGTTACAGTAGAAGGTATGTTACCAACCGAACTGGCCTCCCCATAGGTTCCGTTTAATAGCTTGCGATCAACGTGGTTGTGAACATAACCTGATATAGTAGCATACCCGTTGCTGGCAGAATACGAACCAACGTGAAACCATGGATTACTTCCCGCAGCCGGACTTGAATAGTAATATGAGTGTTGGTTATATCCTCCACCACTTCCAACCACGCTATCCTCAGTTATATAGCAATTCATCCTGAATGCGCCACTTGCCGGTCCATAAAACGTAGAGTTAACTGTAACAGTTACCACCCTCGTAGATGCGTTATAAACGTTTGACGCTGTTATACTAACCGGAGATATAACTCCATGCTCAGTTTCAGCCGCAGTTTGCCAGTCGTTTGGACCAGGAAGGCCCGGTACACCAATTGTCAATCCCGGGTTAGCCCAATAAAGTTCACGGTCAATAGCTGCACTTGGCGCACCTTGTTGGTCAAGATCATTAGCTAATGTATCATCATATGTGGTGGTCATTCCATCGGTTCCAAACCCGGCATGTATGCTCACCGGTATAACAAAAGCACTATCGGCCGATTCCATAATTTCTTTTATATACGTAGCTCCACCCGGGCAATAACCGCAAATGGCCGTTGAAAATTCTTCTACCAAAACGTTTCTGCTTGGCACTTCTGTAAGGCCCACTATTTGGCGGGTAGCAGAATTATTAGCAGAATTAGCATCAGCTCCTCCATTTGGGGAAGCGCCAGTAATCTTTACCGCATAAGCAATTGCCGAATCAAAATTTGCCTGGGTAGTAAACTGTACCGTTGAAGACCCAAAGGGCGAAATACCTAAAGTGCTAAACGTTTGTGTTACAGGCGTATTACTACCAATCTGGTATGATAAATCAACGCTGTTTAAAGGGGCCCCTCCGGCGTTACGTATAGTTGCCTGTACCGTAGTAGTGCCATTGCTTGCTGGTACGTAATTAGGAAGTACCACCGAATCAACTGCTACGTCGTTTGTTGGCAAAACATAAACTTTGATATCATCTACAGCATACCAAAGATCGTTGGTTGCCTGGTAATTCCATTTTACCCATACTTTAGGCTGATTTGCAGCGTAGGCCGAAATATCTAATTGCACCAACTCAGGGTCAAGTACTTGTCCGCCATTATTTACCAAATCCTGGAAGGCATCAAATACCTGTGTCCAGTTAACGCTATCGGTACTTACCGATACCGTTGCTGTTGCAGTATTATATACGTCCAAAAACTGGTCGAATTGCAACGCCACGTAAGTTTGGCCGGTGCAATTAATAGCCGGGGTAATAAGGTCCGTATTAATCGCGTTCGCATTTCCGTCAGATAATATCAAAGCCGCACCATTATTGCCTGTTGGCGAATTAAAATACACCGTTCCAAAATTCGGGTCACTAAACCCATACGCCGAAAACGCCCATGCAAGGGCACCGGTATTGTAATTAACAACCGTGCAATTGCCCAGGCTACCGTTAAATGTTTGTGAGTACAGTGTTTGACCGAATGATAAGCTTGTCATAACGGTTGCCAACAGTGTTACGAGTAAATATTTTTTCATGGTGAAGTTTGAGATTAAAAAGATTTGGAAACGAAAATAGACTTTTAAAGCAATAAAAAAACAGCGGCGCTACCTAAAAGCAAAATAAATTTTAGCCTGTTAAATGCCCCGCCTAACTTCATAAACACAGGTTATTAATTACTTTTGGTGGCTAAATAAGTATTGATGAATAAAATATTTACACTGATCCTGTTTTTCTGCGGTTTAAACTTGGTAAACGCCCAAAGCTTAACCATTACCCCGTCCGATTCAATTTACATTACTGCAGTTGATTCAGATCAGTTTACAACCATCAACGGTTTAATTTTTCTGCACAACAACCAGCCCGATTCTATCATCGTAAGGTGGCACTTAGCCTCAGATACTGTTCCTACAGGTTGGAGCATTTTGTTTTGCGATAACAACAACTGCTATCAGTTACCAACTGCTCCCAAAGTATCATCCCCTATTGCCCCAGGCGATTCCATCGACTTACACGCCGAGTTTTCACCTGC
>CAIOTH010000128.1 GCA_903861145.1 uncultured Bacteroidota bacterium
CGGTAAGGCTGCTGCTTAGCTGTTTTTCTATCAGTGGAAAGTATTTTTCAGAGACTTCGAGCATGGTGTATGTTTTGCGCGCAAATTTAGCGACCGGTTACGCCATGCGCAAGATGCACTTCACCGGATGCTTACAATTGTTCCTGAATCAAATACCCAGATGAAAGGTTCTTATGCAATGGTTGACCCCGCAGGTAGGTTTTACGATAACGCAATGGGAAAACATAACTACAGCCGACCTATTTTAGAAATTGGTAGCCGACTTGCTATTCAACAAGTTAACTATGATTTTTCAAAGTTTGTATCCAGAGGGGGCATCTACCATTGGACAAGACCCCAATCTATTCCTTCCAGGATTACACTTTCAGGCGAAGTGGCTTCAGGGAAAAGTACTATTGGCAAATTGTTAGCTGAAAAGCTCTCATACACATTTATATCAATTGGAAATCAAACACGTGCTTATGCTGAACAACAGGGAAAGTGCATTGTGGAATTTCAAAGAGACTGTTTAAACAATCCTGAATTAGACAAGGAAATTGACTCAAAATTTTCTTCAGAATGTAATTCCAAGAAACAACTAATAATTGATTACCGATTGGGATTCAAATTCATTGAAAACGCATTTCACATCTGCCTAAAAATTTCGGAAGAAGTTGCTCAAAACAGATTGTCGAAAGAGGGGAGAGTAAACGAGACTCACGTGACACTTCAAGAGCGAAATGCAAGCTTCAGAAACCAATTTCAAAGCACTTATGCTATTGATTATATGGAAGAGAGCAATTATGATTTGATAGTTTATGTTGAACAATTTAAGTCAGCAGAGGAAATTGCCGAATACATTATAAAAACAATCGGACAACAATAAAGCCCATGAACAATCAAATTTTAGAGTTCAGGAAAACAGACCATTTCCTATATAAACAATGGGACAGGAGAATTGACGACAAAATGTTGTATAGCATTTTGCCATTTGTGGAATGCACTAAATGTGAAAAAGATGTGGTGTTTGTGTTGCCGTCATTTCTAAAAAGGAAGGGGTTATCAATTGACGATGTTCAATGCTTAATCTTGATTACAAGAGGGAATCTCCTTCTTACAGGTTACTGGTGTGACCATCCCAATTATCTGTTCAACAAAGAAAAAGAGTCTCATTTCCAAATTCTTTATTGAAATGGTTAAACCCGAAGTCCAAACAAAACCAAGGGGGCGAATTGCTGAACCGCAGATATAGTAAGCACTAACATTAAAACTTGCACAATGGCAGAAACAAAGCCACCAGTAAATGCTCCGAGCACTACTGGTAAACCATCAGGTGGTGACAGGGGAAACAATCCTCCAAAACCCAAAAAATGAGAACTGGAAAGGGGGCTAAGCCCCCTTTCCTTTTTACAATGCTAGTAGAGGATATTAATAATCGCCCTTTCCTGGAACACAATGACGAACACCTCCTCTGGGATTTGATGTATCCCCTTTATAACGCGGGATTACATGGCAATGAAAATGAAATACCGATTGACCCGCTGCTTCACCGCAATTCATTCCGATATTATAACCATCAGGCTTAAACTCCAATTCAATTGACCGTTTGGCTTCCAGAATAACTTCTCCCAAGCTTTCTCTCTCTATAGCTGAAAGCTCGAAGTAATCAACCTTTAGTTCATTGGAAATAATCAGCGAATGACCTGGTGAAACAGGATAAAGGTCTCTTACAATGAAAAAGTATTCCCCCTGATAAAGAATCCGCTCCTTTGGGATGTTATTGAATGTCATCATAAATATTAAATGTTGAAATGGGTTCAGATGTTCCAGGCTTCATAACCACGATTCGAGATTAAATAATTACAACTGCTTTGTAACTGATTGATTGCGCTTTTATGCCAGTTGCTAAAAGGGTTATTCCCCAACAGAGCAACTTGAATTTCCTTTTGAAAGCGCTGAGGGCGATTGGCATGGAGCAATTCCCAATATTGGATTATCAAATCCTTTCTTTTTTCAATCAAATCGGCAGAAGGAATCTTATCCCGCTTTTGATTATTTGTTGTTGATTGAGAAGGGAGGAGATTCCACAAATCATTATTCTTCCAGACAGAAAATGGAATCACATGGTCAATATCATAACTTGTAATTGCTTTGCCTGTCCAGACACAAAGGATTTTGCCTTCTTTACTAAGCTTATCTCTAAAAACTTTGTCCGATTCCCTCATATCTCTTTCACTTATCGGACTTCTCAGGACTTCCTTTACAACTTTATCTATTGATAAATTTCCCCCTGAAGCATTAACCGAAAATTCCGCCCACTTAAACAGAATAGAATCCTGACCGCTGATGAAGCTTCCCAAAAATTTGAATGCTTCGTAGTATTCAACAGGAATTGAAAAAGTGCCAAAACTGCTTATCAGGAATTCAATATCAATGTTACCTGCTTTCCCTTTTCGCTTTCCAGGCTCAAATTGAAAGATTGAATAGTAATCATTGCTGAGAGACCGACCAATGTATTTCATCGGCATTTTCGTGATTGTTTCGCTCAATTTCCTTGATAACTCCAGGAAAGCTGGTTTTAATTCTTTCGGAATGCCTTTATTCTTTAGGTCGTTGTAAAAAGCAGAAAATCCATTGTTCCCCCTATAGGAGTGAATGATTTTTCTGAACTGAACTTCAAAAGCAAGATTTGTTTCCCCGTTGATTTGAGGGATATATGTGTCCGACTCCAAAATAGGATAGTAATAAATCATCCATTTTTCAATCAGCAAGCCAGTAGGAATTTTAACTCTGTCCTTCGAAAACGAAATGAACGGAGAGTTGTCCTGAATGATGTCAATAACACCTCGCAATAGGGCAAACTTGTAAGTGGTGCTCTTACTATCTCGCTCGATTATTTTGCTGATGTTAGAAAAGACAGTGTTGTTCATTAAAAATGATTTGATAGTATCACAGTAGAGTGAATTTAGATAAAAGCACTAAATTTCATCATTATTGGTTTTCCCTTTATTTTAGACTTTGAATATTAACCCAAAGATGAAAAATTAAGTATGGCAGAATTTTTAAACACCACAGGAGTTTCTCACTACTTGACAAAACTCATCAATAACGCTAACGACAAGCTCTATTTAATCAGTCCTTATTTGCAACTGAATAATCAACTTAAATTGTCGCTTGAGGATAGGCACAAATTTTCAATTGACATCATAATTATTTATGGGAAAGTTAGTGACATTAATCCTGATGATAGCAGTTGGCTGCAATCAATGCAGGGAATTAAGCTGTTATTTCACAAAGACCTCCATGCTAAGTGCTATTTTAATGAGAAAGAAGCAATCATAACCTCAATGAACTTGTATATGTTCTCACAGCAGAACAATGTTGAAATGGGCATATACATTTCAAAGGAGAAAGACGAGGAACTTTACAAGCAAGTAGCAACTGAAGTGGATAGGATAAAAAGAGGAAGTGAGCACAGAACAATTTCTGTCCAAAAAGTTGAGAATAAAAAGGTTGAAACAAAGAAAGAGCAATTAATTTCAAAAACAGAAGCGAAAAAAGGTAACGGCAAGCTTACTGGTTATTGTATAAGGACAGGGAAACAAATCCCTTTCAATCAGAAAAGACCATTGAGTGAGGAAGCATATCAGAGTTGGGCAAAGTTTAGTAAAGAAGATTATCCAGAAAAATTCTGTCATTATTCAGGTGAACCTTCAAACGGAGAAACAACTTTTGCGAAACCCATTTTACGCAAGAATTGGAAAAAGGCAAAGGAAACTTTTAACCTTTAGCAATACGGAACTATCGGATTTAGCTCAGCCAGTAAATGAAAAGCATCTAAATGAAAGGTTTTGGGAATCTTTTCTTATGGTTAATCCTTGGCTTAGTCGGCTATTTGTTTTACAAAAATTACAAGGAGAAAGAGCAACGTGCAGAGGAAACTCGGCAAAAGCTATTTGACTTTTTTAAAGCCAAACTTGAAAGGATTAGGATAGCCAACAGCCAGTTCAGCAAATACCTCGACCAGAAGACGGGGTATTTTACCAATTATCAGTTGACCCTTTGGAAAAGTCAGCAAGCAACCCTTTTCACTGAAATCAAGGATAAGCCGTATCAGGCAATTCAACTTACTGGGGAAGAGGTAAAATCAATAACAACATTTAAGGATTACTGCAACAACGCAGATAAATTAAGAAGTGACTTTAATAAGATATTCGTATTCGAGGAACTGAAAAATTACAGCAAATTCTTTGACAGTGTTGAGGGACGAAAACTTGACACCCAACAAAGAACTTCAGTTGTTTCAGATGAGGACAATAATATCGTAATTGCTGGGGCAGGTTCAGGCAAGACGACTACCATTGTAGGGAAGGTAAATTATATAATTGACCGCTATAAGGTCGCTCCTGAAGAAATTCTGCTTATTTCCTTCACGAATAAATCAGCTTCAACCCTGGCTGAACGTATTAACATAAAAGGGGTAGATGCAAAGACATTCCACAAATTTGGGAAAAACATCATCACGGAAGGTGATGGTAAGCAACCAAGTATTTTTGATGAGGCACAATTCAAACCTTTACTTACAAGATTTTTTACCGAATTGATGCGCGATGAAAAGTATCTGCAAAAAGTGATGATGTATTTCGCGAACTTCCTTAAACCTGCTGACTCGCAATTTAATTTTGAGAATCAAGGTGATTACATCCAATACATGAAAGACCAGAATTTCAGAACTTACAAGTTGAAGGAAATTCCAACAAATGGGAAAACAACTTATAAAATGGAAGTTGTGAAAAGCATTCAAGAATGCAAAATCGCAAATTTCTTTCTGTTCAATGGTATAAAATACGAATATGAACTTCCATATGAATATGATACAGCGACTGAATCATTTAGTCAATATAAACCTGACTTCACTATAAATCAGAATAATAAGAAGGTTTATATAGAACACTTCGGGATTTCGCGAGAAGGTAACGTTCCCAGTTTTTTTGCAAAAGAAGGGGAAACACCATTTGATGCCAAAAAAAGGTATTGGGAAAAAATAGAATGGGCAAGAGACTTACATAAGCGCCATGATACCAAACTAATTCAAACTTACAGCTATGAAATGGACGAGGAAATTCTCGAAAACAACTTGACAAAGCATTTGGAGGAAGCAGGGATTACCCTTCATCCAAAATCAGCCTTGGAAGTTTGGCAAATAATCTCTAATGCTGCACAGGATGAAGTAGAAGGTTTCACTACTTTGTTTGGAACCTTTATCACATTAATGAAATCAAATAACTACTCGATTAATGACGTAATAAGCAAGAACAAACAGTTAAAAGACGGCTTTTTCAAGAAGAGGAATGAATTGTTTATTGAAATCATAAAACCAATCTATGAACGCTATGAACGTCATTTAGCCGAGAGAGGTGAAATTGACTTCAGCGATATGATAAACAAAGCATCGAATCACATTTCAACTGGCAAATACAAGCGAAAGTTTAGTTACGTCATTATTGATGAATTTCAAGATATTTCTATTGGTAGGTATCAACTCGTCAAAGCAATTAAGTCATCTAACCCAGCCTGTAAACTTTTTTGTGTTGGCGATGACTGGCAATCAATCTATCGGTTCGCTGGTAGTGATATTGCCCTCTTCAAAGATTTTGAGAAGTTCTTCGGTTTCACAGTTAAATCAAAAATTGAAACAACTTATCGGTTTCATAATCCCCTTCTAAAACTCTCAAGCGATTTCATAGGTAAGAATCCAAATCAAACCAAGAAAGAGCTAAGGGGATTTTCAAATGAAAGAAGCACCAACTATAAAATCAGTTACTCATATGGGGATAGCCAGGATGATACTCAGGCTCTTCAAAATATTTTCAATGAGTTATTGACTTCCGACCCAAAAATTGCACAAAAAGAAATTATCATCCTTGGCAGATACCGTATGGATATAGAACGAATTAAAAATGGGAACGGAGTTTTTCAAATTGATAAAGAGAAAGGAACAGTATCGTATAGTAGCGATAATGTCAATCAACTTAAAGCACAATTTCTCACAGTTCATAAATCCAAAGGACTTGAAGCCGACATTGTGATTATCCTTAACTGCAATTCAGGCAAATTCGGATTCCCATCTGAAATGTCCGATGACAAAGTATTAAACCTGCTATTGAGTGAAGCCGACCAATTTGAAAATGGAGAAGAAAGGCGTTTATTCTATGTAGCTATGACTCGTGCAAAAGAAAGGGTTTACTTCGTTGCTGATAGCTCATTTAAATCAAAATTTATCACCGAGTTAGAAATAGAAAGCAAACAATCTCCGAATAAAAAATGCCCCCGTTGTAAATCGGCGGATGTTGTTCTAAGAAAGGAAGGAATGGCAAAAAATGGAAATGGTTACAAATTTTATGGTTGCACAAATTACCTATATGGTTGCGAGTATACGACCACTGAATGGGAGAATAAAAATCAAACGGTAGCTAAAACAGCTTAGAAAGGATATTAAGCCGCCCTTTAAAATTCATTCTATTCAGACTCATTACTGGGTTTGCCTACTTTAAGGTAGAAAGGTGATAGTAAGCTTATTGTTTTTAAATGTGAAATCACGAACTTTTCTGCTATTAAGGATAGCTTTAGCCTGACGATTGAGGTGGGATTGGGAAATGTATCCCTCCAGGCGTATTTTCTCCGCTATTGCGATGTTGGGCACATCGTTTGGTTTTATTAGAGCATAATACACCCCGCGCTTACCATCAGCAGGTTTGTGTCCTTGTGCTACAGCTTCTGAATACGAAAGCTTAATAAGCATTTTTTTTCGTAGGTTACTGAGGTATTCATTTGCGAAGTCTGCTCTTTGGAGAACAGGTTGAAGGGTGCTTCCATCAATAATTTTTTTGCGCTTAAAAAGACTGTGAATTGCCTGCATGGTTACCAAGATAGCTTTACTGATTTGGACTTGGTTCCGTCGTTTCGGTTCACTCATGGCATAAATTTAAGCCAATTTAAAACACCTTATATAATTTAAGGTTTTTTTCAAATTTGCAGCCATGATAGCAAATGTCGTAACAATGGAAGACCTGGAGCGATTTAAAAAAGAATTGCTCGATGAAATTAAAACCCTTTTATCTAATTCAGCACCAGCCAAAAAGCAATTTTTGAAATCTCCAGATGTAAGAGAAATGCTGGGTATTTCACCTGGGACATTACAAACGTTGAGGATAAACGGGACTTTATCCTACACAAAAATTGGGGGAACACTTTATTATGAATATGCTGATGTGGTTAAAATATTTGAAAAGAATAAGCATAGCAATAGATGAGCGTTGGGCTTAAAGGCACTCATTTTTCAAGAGCTGATGCCAATTTAATTACCTCTGAAATGCGCTTTCTATTTATGGAGTAATAAATTTTTTGCCCATCTCGTTTCGTAGTTACAACATTAGCTCTTCTTAGAATAGCAAGCTGTGAGGACGCTACCGACTGCTCAATTTTAAATTTGCGATATATTTCCGATACCCCAATTTCGCCGCTTCGTTCAATCAGTTCGAGCAATTTCTGGCGCAATGGATTTGAGATTGCCCTCAAGGTAAGCTGAGCTCTTTTGATAACATCCATGTCCACCACAACCTTTTCTTTATTGCCTGAAATAGATACGATTAAGTTACCCTTTGAGGTGTGTATTGATTTCTTTTCCATAATATAAATTACTATTCATGACAAACATATTCATTTCAGACCAAAAAAAAGCAATCACTTTCTACTCCCTATCCGTTAATCGCCCCTTTTCCCGTTACCTTGATAAGAGCGTTATGAATGACCTGTTTAAGTTGTTCAAAATCACCTGGCTTTCGAATGAAATTATTCGCTCCTATCTTGAAGAGCAGGTTCATCATATCCCGCTCGTAGCTCATGTCCCGCGGATAAGAGGTTGAAAACATGACCACAGGAATATCTTTCAGTATTATATTTTCCTTTATCTCAGAAAGACATTCAAACCCGCTTTTGCGGGGCATGTTAATGTCGAGAAAAAGAACGTCAGGGAGCTGTTCGGAATTTTTATTAAGGTAATTCATCAACTGCTCCCCGTCACGAACAGTTGTAAGATAAGAGGAGGTCGGTAACGCCTGCAACGCTTTATCAAAAAAATTGCAATCATCAATATCGTCATCAGCAAGAAGAACGCGAAGCTGTTTAGAATTCACTTTTTATTCAACTCTTATTTAGCCAAACATTCTTTTTCCAAAGATAATATTCACTAATATGCAAATGACAGCAATTACAAGAAGGATATGTATGAGCCCACCCGCAGCATAACCGATAAACCCGATTGCCCAGCCTATAATTAACAGCACTGCGATGATATAAAGTAAGTATGCCATGTTATTTGATTTTAGATATTAAACTATTGTTTATTAACTTTATTTTTTCAAATCGTTTCCAAAATCACCGAAAGCATTATGACGATTCTCAGCATAATCGTTGAATTTGCTTTTGAAAACTTCTACAGCCAAAGCATTTCTAATACAAATGTCACTCTTTTCTTGACGGGAGGCATTACACAATTCCAGCCAAGAGTTACATAATTCACGCATTTCGTAAGTAGCTGGTAAAAGTCAATTGCGGCGTTTCTACCTTTCCCTCTCATACCAAACGATACCTTGCCGTGATTAATATTTAAACAACAGATGAGAATTGGGTTAAAATGACTGCTGGTCATTTTACAATTCTGATTCATACTCCACAAAACCAACATCAGCACAGTCAAAACCCAAATCCTTTAGTGCTTTTTCCTGCTCAGCAGAAATCGAACCATATATCAATGACTTGCATCTAACCAGTCCATATGTGCGCACTGGCGGTTGAGATGAATATGTTTTATGCAGTTGTTCTGCTTCAGATTCCTCCAGGATAAGGTCAACAGTTATGCTCTTACCAAACTTCATATACCCAGATGTGGTGGGAATGAAGTGAATGGTTAATGCTTTGTTGCCAACCCTGTTAATGCTGTATAAATACTCCCGTGAGAATTTTCGGTTCCCTTTTCGAAGTATTAGTTCTTGTTCGACTTTTTCTTTGAGGTCGGGGTTAGCAGTGCAATGCTCCCAAATCACCGCCAACTTTTTACTATCCAATTCCTCCAAATTCATTTCGCCTTTCGTTAATGTTTTCGGTTGGAAAATACATAGGAATGAGCAGTTGGGCTTCAAAATTTACAAACCTCCTCATTCATAGCATCTATCACCTCCTGGTCAAAGCTGTCAAGGTAAGACTCAGTTATTTTATTTCCAAAACTATGACCTAATGACTCGGAAATAAGTTCTTTTGAGTAGCCCATCCTTTTGGCTATCGTTGCCCAGGAATGACGGGCGAAATATGTAGTTACATTGACAGGCAGTTTTAGCTCTTCAGCAATACGTTTCAAATATTTATTACAGACTTTTACAGCCTGCTGGATGGCAACCCTTTCATTAATGGTTTTCGGGAGAATATGGTCAGCTAATAATGGCAAAATGTATCTCGCACCTGGTTTCTGGTATTCAATAATAATTTCCTTTGCCGTATCGGTTAATTTGATGTTATACAGTTTATGCGTTTTTTTCCTTCTATAAACTAACCTGTCATTTAAAATATCTTCTGGCTTTATACTTGCCATATCTGTAAAGCTCATTCCTCTCAAATTAAAGGACAGCGTAAAATAATTCCTGCTGTGCCATAATTGGCTCTGTGGTATTAACTGCATTTCAGCTATGGCTTTAATCTGTTCCTTACTGATATTTCGCTTGGCTGTGGTCTCGCCCTTAATTTTAAATTTTCTGAAAGGGTAGAATTTAAACTCAACCAGTTCTTCATTAATCGCCCTGTTGAAAATCGCCCTCCAAGCTCTATTGTATGCAGCGATGGTGTTCTTTTTTAGCCCTGCTGTCAACATTTTATTTTCAAGCAAACATAATAGCCCATAGCTCACCTCCTTAAACTGTATGTCCGACCTGCCTGAATGGGTTTTTAAAGCTGTTAGTGCGCACCGATAAGAACTTGCATTCCCGACCCTACCAACAGATTGCATTTGTTCCATAATCGCATATCCAAACTGACTGAAGCTCAACCTTGGCTTTGGCTTTACTACTCTTGCTTTGATTATACTTGAGGTGATGACCTCGTCCTCTATTTCAAGCCTTAGTATAGCCTGCTGCACTTCCAGAACCGTTTTTTGAATCTTCAGGTTAATCAATTTACTGCACGGATGATTTGCAATCACGCTCTGTGTGCTGTCATCAAATTCATTTTCCATTAAACGAGTCTTCAGGGTAATATCCCTGCGGTCATTACCATTGAAAATTCTAACTATTAAGGGATAGGAGCCATTTTTAAGCTGTCTTCTCTTGTCGAGTAATACTTTGAATGTTGACATAGGATTTTGGGTTTAATCCAAGTTCTGCTAAAAATTGCTGACTTTACTATCCCATCAATCTTCCGAGGAACACCAGTGTCAATAATGCTCCCCAATCACAGCCAACTTTTTGCTATCCAGGTTCCGTCAAATTCATTTTGCCTATGGTTAACCTATTTGAAGCGGAAATTACTTATCTATTAGCATAGGTCAGAAACTTAATTTTATTATGTCGGATTCAAGTATTACTATTGCTAAATCAAACAAGTTCATTGAAATGTTGAAACCACGGAAATTGGCAATCCAGTTCCCATATAGTTCCCAAAAGAACGTTGGATGCATTATAATAATACTAAGCATCTGCTGAAACGTTGGATGGATTTGGGTTTCAGAATACAATAAGAAATAAAGGGTTTCACTGGTTCGAACCCAGTAGTTCCCACATTGAAAATCAAAGGGTTATGAGGTTTTATACTTCATGACCCTTTTTCATTTGCCCAATATTTGCCCAAAACAGGGCATCATATCCATTTATTACCGCTTTAGATTGCAAAAGTTATTCTATGATTCAAAGCCATGTGGGATGACTGCGCCTATTTGATTACCACTTTGGGATGTAGCTTTTTCAGGAGTGCCACTGCCCTTTTGTGCCGCTGCTCCCGTTCCTTTTTGATTTGCTCAAAAGTTTTTCTTTCTTTTTTAGTTTCCATTGTTTATTATTATACCCTCGCTATTACTGATACTGTAACCGGTTGCGCAGATACTTCGCTGCCATATCTAATTACTGTAAATGATACGCCGGTTTCTCCGATAGTAACAATTGTTGGCCCTATTACTGCATGCCAGGGCGATACCATTACTTTGATAGCCTCCAACCCCGATACCACCGCTGCAATACATTGGAGCGATGGTGCCGTTGGTGATACAGACCGTGTAACGGCATCGGGTTGTTATACTGCTATTGTGGTAGACTCGAACGGTTGCGATAAATCAACTAAAGTATGTGTTACTATACATCCGCTACCTGATATTTGTCCATTCTGGACCGGTTGCCTTGATACCTGCTCGCCATTTGTAATACACGGACCACCGGGAAATGCCACTTATCAATGGTTGAGAAACGGGACGCCAATTGCGGGGGCCACATCTCAAAATTATACAGCCACCATTAACGGGGCATACTCGCTTATATTAACCAGTTCATTTGGGTGTACCGATACCACCGGTGTGCTTAATCTTACCTTGCATAGTTGTGATACCTGTGCACATATTGTAACCGATTCTGTTCGTTGCAACGGGCAGGGGCAGTATACTTATTGGTACCATGTTGTTAACCACTCCGGGCATACCATTAATCAAATCAACCTGCTTATACAGGCGCCATATCTTAATGCACTTTACGGACCGGTTACAACTCTGGACTCAATACCTGACGGTGGAACCTCTTCAACCCACAGTACAACTCTGTATAACATGACCGAAGGTGATCATCCGTGTTTTGTGGCTCATATTCAGCAGATGGATGAGAATAATGAAGAACTGTTCTGTTGTAATACTGATTCCGGTTGTGTTACGCTTCCGCCTTGCGATACAGCTTGTTGCTACCTTCATATTCTTTCTGATTCGGTTTGGTGTACTGGTACAAATCCTGAGGGCTTAAATACTTATGGTTTCCAGGTGCTGGTAAACGGCTGCGGGAATCTTGAGCTTACTACTACTCATGGCACTATCACAACTGCTACCCATTACCAGCTTACGCAACACGATACGCTAATTACCGGATCGTACACACAGACACCGCCGGTAAGTAATTCGTTATGCCTTGGCTTTACTCTATATAATAATGGCGCTGCGTGTCACGATACATCGGTATGCATGCCATTACCAAGTTGTGACACCACTTGCTGTTACGTCAATTTCTTATCCGACTCGATTAAGTGCCGCGGTGTTGATACCGCCGGTAATCATATTTACGGTTTCAGGCTATGGATAAATGGTTGCGGGCATTTGGACCTGGTAACTCCTCAAGGTACTATTACCTCCACCACCAACTTTATACTTACACCGGGCAATACATTAATTACCGGTACGTTTACCGATGCCCCGCAAAATAATGGCAACTTCTGCTTAGGGTTAATCATGATAAACGGCCCGATAGTTTGTTCAGACACAACTGTTTGTATACCATTACCAGCTTGCGATTCTGTGCCGGTTATACCGCAATGCTATCTTGAGTTCCCTGATTCAATTTGTGCAGGGCATTCGGCTTCGTTCTTATATACCGGTAGCTTAGCGGGTCATACTTTTGTATGGACATTTACTGGTGGAACGCCTGCTACAGCAGCGGGCCCCGGCGCACACGTCGTAACTTACAATACGCCGGGCTGTTATCCTGTGCAGATGGTTATTTATACCGGTAACCAAAAATCGGTTTGCTACGATTCGATTTGTGTAATTGCGCCACCGGTGGCTACTATTACACATTCGGGCAATACGCTCAATGCGTTCCCTGCCGGTATGAATTACCAGTGGTATGTGGGCCAACCAAATTGGTCCGCTATCAATGGCGCCAACAACCAGTTTTATAACCCTACTGGTAATGGATTTTATTGCGTGGTTGTTACCAACAATCAGGGCTGTAGCGATACGGCTTGTACCGATTACGCACATGATGGCATTA
This sequence comes from uncultured Bacteroidota bacterium, assembly GCA_903861145.1. GTDB lineage: Bacteria > Bacteroidota > Bacteroidia > Chitinophagales > LD1 > Bog-950. The sequence continues at coordinate 13,041 of CAIOTH010000128.1, forward strand.
ATCAGCTAAACGATTTATTTAAGTGGTCGGTGGTGCCAAATCCGAATAGCGGCAGCTTTGAACTCGTAATTCAAAATGCCAACGGAGATAAAATGAGTTACAGTTTAACTAATGCTGTGGGCCAGGAAATTATGCACCGTGAATTTGAAACGAGCGTAAGTGATGTAACTAAAATACCGGTGCAGCACGTTTTGGCGGCAGGTATCTATTTTATCAAACTCGAATCGGACAAGATATCGGTTGTTGGTAAAATGGTGGTTAAGTAAGAGCAAATCGTGCTTATGCAGTGCGCCGAGGCCGGTTTTTGGCTTCGGCGCACCTGTTTTATGGTGAATAATTACAGTGAAGTCGATAACCCACGTTCCCTATATTAGCACCTCAAACCCAGTATTATATGCCTGCACAGAAATTCAAAAAGCTATTGATAGCAAACCGTGGGGAAATTGCCATACGCATATTACGCGCCGCTTCTGAACTTAAAATAAAAACGGTTGCCGTTTATACGTATGAAGACAGGTATTCTCTTCACCGCTATAAGGCCGATGAATCCTATCAAATTGGGATTGATGACGAACCACTAAAACCTTACCTGGATATAGAGGAAATAATAAAAGTTGCCAAACTTAATGGTGTTGATGCCATTCATCCGGGTTACGGTTTCTTATCGGAAAATGTAAACTTTGCGAAGCGTTGTGCTGAAGAAGGTATAACCTTTGTGGGTCCGCGACCCGATGTTATGGAGTGCCTTGGCGATAAAGTTGCCGCAAAGAAAATTGCGCGCGAAGTGGATGTGCCTCTTATTCCTGATAGCCGTATTCCGCTCAAAAAATTGTCTGACGCTATTATCGAGGCGGAACATATTGGTTACCCGGTAATGCTTAAAGCTGCCGCAGGTGGTGGTGGCAGAGGGATGCGCGTGGTTAAAAGCGAAAGTGAACTTTCGAACTCGTTTACGGAGGCCCGGAATGAAGCAAAGAAATCTTTCGGAGATGACACTGTATTTATCGAAAGGTATATTGATAGTCCCAAGCACATTGAGGTGCAGATACTAGGTGATAACGCCGGCAGCATTGTGCACCTATATGAAAGAGATTGTTCGGTACAACGTCGTTTTCAGAAGGTGATTGAAGTGGCCCCTTCGATATTGAAGCTGGAAACGCGTGAAAAGCTATACGATTATGCTTTGCGGATTGCCAAACACGTAAAATACAACAATGCCGGTACCGTTGAATTTCTGGTAGATAAGGACGATAACATTTACTTTATTGAAGTAAACCCGCGCATACAGGTTGAGCATACTATTACAGAGGAGATAACCGGTATTGATTTAGTACGCTCGCAAATACTAATTGCATCGGGTTGTGAATTGAGCCATGCGCAAATATTCCTTCATTCGCAAGATGATGTTAAGTGTAATGGTTATGCCATTCAATGCCGCATTACGACAGAGGATCCTGAGAACGACTTTAAACCTGATTACGGAACTATTGTTGCGTATCGCAACGCCGGTGGTTTTGGAATTAGGTTAGATGAAGGAAGCTCATATGCCGGGGTAAAAATCAGCCCATTCTTCGATTCAATGCTGGTAAAGGTTTCTGCCTGGAGCCGCACTTTAAAGGGGGCGACAAAAAGAATGAACCGTACCCTGCAGGAATTTCGAATCCGCGGTGTAAAAACAAACATTCCGTTTTTAGTAAACGTGATGGAAAACGAGGATTTTCAATTGGGTAAAGCCACCGTTGGGTTTATTACCCAAAACCCTCAATTGTTAGTTCCAAAATGGGGATATGATAAAGACCGCGGCACAAAAATAATTCGTTACCTGGCCGAGTTGGAAGTGAACGGCCACCCCGATGTAAAAAGCTACGATGCCGGTAAAAAATTCAGGAAACCAATAGTGCCATCCTTTGATAAGTTATCCGCCTATCCCAAAGGAACAAAGGATATGCTTACTGAATTAGGGCGTGAAAAATTTATCGACCAGATTAGTAAGGATAAGAAAATTCATTACACCGATACAACGCTGCGCGATGCGCATCAATCTCTATTTGCCACGCGTTTGCGTAACGTAGATATGCTAAGTGTTGCCGAAGGCTTCGCTAAAAATAACCTGGGTGTTTTCTCGATGGAAGTATGGGGTGGCGCAACCTTTGATGTGTGTATGCGCTTTTTGCATGAAGACCCGTGGGAGCGCCTTCAGTTAATACGTAAGGCTGTGCCTAACATTTTATTGCAAATGCTATTTCGCGGTAGTAATGCAGTTGGCTATGCTGCCTATCCCGATAACCTGGTAGCAAAGTTTATTGAAAAAAGCGCCGAAAATGGTATTGACATCTTCCGCATTTTCGATTCCCTCAACTGGCTTGATGGTATGAAAATGAGCATTAAAACCGTGCGCGAAAGGACTAACTCAATAGCCGAAGCATGTATTTGTTACACTGGGGATATAATGGACCCACAGCGCCAAAAGTTTAGCCTGAAGTATTATGTCGAACTTGCTAAACAACTTGAAAATGAAGGAGCGCATATATTGGCAATTAAGGATATGGCTGGTCTGTTAAAGCCTTATTCTGCCGAGGTGCTGATAGGAGAGTTGAAGCAAAATATTAAGATACCCATCCATCTACACACGCATGATACATCCTCCATCCAAGCGGCTACTTATTTAAAAGCTATTGAAGCCGGGGTTGATATTATTGATGTTGCGTTGGCTTCTATGAGTGGGCTTACTTCCCAGCCCAATTTCAATTCTATTGCTGCCATGATGAAAGGGCACAAGAGGGATAACCCTATGAACATAGATTCGTTGAATGATTACAGTAATTATTTTGAAGTGGTGCGCGAATATTACTATCCTTTCGAGTGCGAATTAAAAGCCGGCACTGCCGAAGTTTATGAGCACGAAATACCCGGAGGGCAATACTCTAACTTACTGCCACAAGCTCGCTCTTTAGGCCTCGAAAGCCAGCTAGATACCATTAAGCATAACTACAAAGTGGTAAACGAAATGTTTGGCGATGTGGTTAAAGTAACCCCATCTTCAAAAGTGGTGGGTGATATGGCTTTGTTTATGACCTCGAATAAGCTTACTGCTGCGGAGGTAATCGAAAAAGGGGATACACTTTCTTTTCCAGATTCGGTAAAGCAAATGTTCCGTGGTGAACTCGGCCAGCCTTTCGGTGGTTTTCCAAAAGAGCTTCAAAAAATTATTCTTAAAGATGAGGTTCCTTTTAGCGACCGGCCTAATGCCCATTTGGGTGCTATTGATTTTGACAGAGAGTTGGCTGAATTCAGAAAGAAATATGATGACCAGCAAACGATGGAAGATTTTCTTTCGATGAAAATGTATCCAAAAGTGTTTGATGAGTTTTACCAGTTTCGGAAAAATTTTGGCGATGTATGGCAATTACCTACGCCTGCCTTTTATTACCCACTGCTACCTAACCAGGAAATAATTGTTGGCATAGAAGCAGGTAAAAACCTGCTCATCAGGTTTATGTACATGAGCGCTGCGAATGAAGATGGCATGCGCGATGTTTTCTTTAAAATAAATGGACAAACACGTTCGGTCAGTGTGCGTGATAGAAATATTAAGGTTGCCAAAATAGAGCATTACAAAGCACAAGCCGAAAAGGAAATAGGTGCGCCATTACAAGGTAAGCTGGTAAAGGTGTATGTAAAGGAAGGGGAGAAGGTTATCAAAAACCAACCTCTTTTTGTAATTGAAGCCATGAAAATGGAATCAACAATTACTGCCCCGTTTGCCGGTACTGTCAAAAAAATGCACTTAACCGAAAATACCATGGTTGAGCAGGACGATTGTGTAGTTAGCATGTAACCATTGGGTATTAATATCTCGTTTTCATCCTCACCTGCAACAATGCGATTCAACTGGTGTGCTAATGCCTTTTTGCATTTGTGGCCGGCTTTTCCATTTTTAACTATTAATGTATTCTTTACTTATTCTTAACTCAGGCTTAATGTGTAGTTTTGGGAGTTATTTGTGCTTGTATGAAAAAGAAGATTTACACGTTGTTGTTGGTTGCAGCGTTCTATATGGGCTCCGCCCAAATTACCGACAGATATCCCATTATTCAATCTCCCAATGAAAACAGTGTTGTAATTGGTTGGAACAATGCAACTGCCGGAGTCGGTAACGTAAAATGGGGCACTACTTTCGGTTCATTAATCAATACGGTTTCAGAACAATCGGCTAACCAGGTGCATGGTATAACAATAAACGGCCTTCAGGCAAATACCAAATATTATTACCAGGCAAGCTGCGGAAGTTTCCAAAGCGCTGTGGAATATTTCTATACAGCCAAACCCGATAGCGTCAGAAAAATGGATTTTGTAGTATATGGCGATTGCGGGTTTAACAACAGCCAACAAGATCAAATATCTTCTTTAATGGCAGCTCAAACTCAGGATTTTGGTTTAGTGGTTGGCGATGTTGACCAGATAGTGGGCAACAATTACGATGTAAATTATTTTCCTCATTACAAGGCAATGACCAAACACACCTGTCATTTTACTGCTATCGGTAATCACGATGTAATGACCAATAATACCAATTATACAGATGCCTTTATTTTGCCCCATAATAATCCTGCCAATACCGAATTGTATTACTCGTTTACCTGGGGCAATGCAAAATTTATTGCGTTAGATGGTAATATTGATTATACCGCAGGTTCGGCCCAATACAATTGGTTGCAAAATGAATTGAAGTGTAATGACAGGGAATGGCTGGTCGTTTTCTTTCATCAACCACCGTGGAGTAATGCCTGGGATGCGTCATATTATATACCGCTTACTCCGTTCTTTTTATACGAAGGCAATACCGATATGCGTAATTCCATCGTGCCTCTCTTCGAACAATACCACGTGGATTTTGTGTTGAGCGGCCATACACACGATTATCAGCGAGGTTCGCTTAATGGCGTTAAATACTTTATTGCCGGCGGTGGTGGCACTTCTACGCCTGACACACATACTAACAGCAATTCGCCTAATATCAATTTCGAACAAGACTTGAACAATTTTATGAAGTTTTCAATCGACCATGATACGGCCCGATATTATACCTATGACTTGAACGGCAACAAAATTGATTCAGGTGTTTTTACTAAATCGTTTACTCCATATAACGCCACTTTAAATACAGTTAATGTTGCCTGTAACGGACAGCAAACCGGTAGTGCGGCTATACAAGTTGCGGGCCCCAAAGCGCCTTACTCATATTTGTGGACTACAGGTAGCATTGCCGACTCACTTAACGGATTGGCTGCCGGTAATTATACGGTTACCATTACCGATGTTAGCGGTTGTATTAAGATAGATAGCACCACCATACAACAAACAAATCCGCTGATATTATATACGTCTATAACTAACGCCAGTTGTCCTGGGTTTCATAACGGCGCCATTTCTTATTCCCTTATGGGTGGAACCGCTCCATACCAATATCAATGGTCGACAATTGATTCATTGAATGAATTGGGTAGCGGCACCTACACGACTACTGTTACGGATATAAATAACTGTTCAGTAGTTCAGGCGTTTACGGTTCAAAATATTGGTGGTAACGTAACGCCATCTTTAACCGTGCAAAACCACGATAGCCTTATTTGTAAATACGATAGCCTGGGGATTAATTCTACGCAAGGATTTATAACATATAGCTGGAACTCAGGAGAAAGTAATCTGAATATATATGCCCATCAGGGCGGATTGTATTATTTACAGGCTACTGATAGTTTTGGCTGTATAGTAAGCTCAGATACCGTTAAACTTATAAGCGATTCAATTCCTGATATGCTGCTTACTTATACTACCTATGGCCTAGCTGCAACTTTATACTCAGGGCAACCCGGTTTAAGAGCTTATCATTGGAACCTCGGTAACGGATATTCTGTTACCAATACGGATGCTAATATCATTTACATTTATCCTGATTCCGGCACATACACTGTTGCGCTAATCACTCATTATTATTGTGGCACCGATACCCAAAAGGCAATAGTGCATGTACCCGAAATAGTGAACGGAATCAGTAATTTAACTTCAACATTTAATGTCCATGTAGCACCTAATCCTTTTCATCAACGAACTACTGCAACCGTAGATTACAATACCGGTCTGGCTTATCACGCGGGTATATACAGCGTTGACGGCAAAATGGTTCTTGATATGGGAGAGCATATTGAAAATATGCTTACTATTGAGCGAAACAACCTTGCCCCGGGCGAATACATGCTAAAAATAACCTGCGGCGAAGACAATACTGTGTTGAGGTTGGTGATTGAGTAAAATGAAACCAATAGTCTGCAAAACATATTTATTACTGATTTGTACCCTTTGCTTAGGTGTTTTGACTCTACGTGCGCAACAAAATCAGCAACTACTAAAAGCCAAGCCATGTTTTTTTAAAGGCTCATGGCAGTTGGTTCAAACATTTTCAGTAGGTGGATTACACCAGGTAAACAAAAGCGATTACGATGGCATTATGTGTTTTCGCTCATTGCACCGCTATTACGAAGAAGTAAACTACGAAAGCAACCATTGGATTATTGAAGGCAAATGGCGCATTAACCGGAAGAAAAAAACACTTGAACTAACCTCAAGAAATTATACCGTTGGCCAACTGGAAGAGCATCCGAAGGATATAACCTTAAGCATTTTTCAATCAGACAAAAAGAACTGGGCCGGTGGCACTACCGATAAAGGACAAGATGTAAAAGTATATTACACTCATATAGCCAATAACTGTAAGTGAACGAGTTGCTTGTGTCTGTATTATTTTGCAACAACAAATTTCTTTGATTCGCAGCTTCCTGAGGCTAAGATTTCGGCGACGTACACACCTGGCGCGATATTACCCGTATTTAATATGAATCGGTTTGTTTGATGCAATAGCTGACTGATTACTAAACGCCCGCTTGCATCATAAATATGGATAGATCCATCCTCATTTGTTTTCAGATTGAGTGCTTCGATAACAATTTGATGCGTGGTTGGATTTTGAAAAATGAGGAGATTAGCGCTTTCAGTCTTAAAACTAAAAAGTCCTGTTGCCAGAGGATATTCATAAGCGCCTATGTCAATAATTCCTCCTGATGTTGTTCGTGATTCTGTATTTGCCGAGTCGATGTATTGCATTGTTGGCGAAAGCAAAAAGGGTGCAGGTGAAATGTTATAAACCCAACCGGCTGCAATTCCGACATTGATGGCAGGCGATGAATCGGTTAAGTTATAGTTATAATTTGGTGCGTCTACCAGATTTATTGCCACAATACTTGTGTTTTTAAGATTATTGCTTGAATCAATTACACTAAAATTGGGGCTACCATTAAACAGCGTACCAGGCCCGGCAAAAATATTATTGAGCATAGTGAGGGTGTCGTTAGTGCTAAGAGGCATAAACATAAAATAGCCCGTTGTTTGGTCGTTAACCAGGGTATTGTTAATGAGGTAAAGGTTTTGTGGTGGCGCATTGGTAGAGCCCTCGTTGTAGCATATTATACTGTGGTTGGTTTTTTGAGGCCCACCTTCAATCAGGTTGCTCATAATAACAGTTGGCCCACCCTGGGCAATATCAATATCATAGCTGCTGGTACCATCGGCAAGGTCCATAATGCTGTTGTACAAAATGTAGTTGTTTCTGGCCCGCGTTTTTACATTATGGCCATTAATGGCACCATGAGAGTATGAACCCAATAATATAAAGCTGCAGTAACCGCTACCTATATACATGTTATGTTCATAGCCCGGGTTGCAACCACTGGCATCGCCGGTGGGACAGCCGTTGTATGCAAATACCGAGTTTTCTATGACCACATCTGCCGAATCATTACCTGCTGATGGGTTACAAAGTATGCCGTTTTGATTGTGATGGAAATAGCAGTTCCTGATAGTATAACTGCCCCCCTGTGCCCTTAATCCTGCCCCATTGCCCCCTTCGGAACCACTTATTGATGCCCCGGAAAACTCCATATTTTCAATAGTTACGCTGTCAGCACCGGCATTTATTACCCAAATTCCCTTATACCCGCAAACCGAGTTAATGCAGTGTGCCCAGCCGTTGCCAACGCCTTGAAGCAGTAAATGGCTTTTGGCCCAAACAGCGCAATCTGTATATGTGCCCGAGTCTATTTGAACGGTATCGCCGGTATTTACAAGTGTTGCTACAGCGCTGGGCAAAGTATATACCCTTGTGGGACCAACCTGCCAAACGGTGCAATACGCAACACTATTAAGGAGTAATGCAGCCATTAACAAAAGACCCGATTTTGAAATAGAAAAATTGCCGGTATCACTTTTCATAGACTTGTTTTTAAAACGGACATGAATCCGTATATCTGTTGTTCTTCAAGTTTAGTCAAAACGGTTGATACTTTACTCATTCAAAAAATACATACCTTTAAAATGCCAAAAGCGAATAACCTATGAATAGACTTTTACCATTGTTTTTTTCCGTTGTCATTTGTTTTAACCTAAATGCGGGAAGTTTAACTGATTACCAAAGCCATGTTGCTACCGACCGGCTGATTGTAATTTTTGACCAAAACGTAAGCGCAGTTCAGCAAGACGCTATTATCAAAAACTCGGGATTGGTTTCCGATTTCTGGCACCTGCCGCATCCGCGATTAACCGTTTGTGTTACTAGTAATTTGCAGGCGGCGGAAGATTATTTTAGCACTGCGCAGGGTGTTAATTTTGTTTCGTTTTTTATTACTGATGGCCGGGGGCATTACGGAGGCGTTTTGAATGATTTTTTTGTAAAGATTACCGACAGAAGTTTTGAACCGCTGCTACAAGCAAAATTAAAGGCATCGGGATTAGGCGCTGCCATGCCTGATACGTATATCCCAAACCTTTATAAAGTAAATAACACCCTGTATAAAGTGCATAATACGGTTGATTGGTGTGCCCTGCTACAAAACGAAAGTTGGGTGCAGTACGCTTCGCCAAATTATCTGCTAAACCCCGAGGTAACCAGTAATGACCCTGATTATACCCGCGAATGGCAAATCCATAATACAGGCAGCGTCTTACAGGGTAGCGGAACCCCCGGTGCCGATATGAAAGTGGATACCGCCTGGGGCATAACTACTGGTGATAGCACCATCAAAATAGGATTGATTGACTCGGGTACCGATACGACTCATGCTGATTTGAAGCCAAATCTTTTACCTGGCCATGATGCCGTAGGTGACTCTACAAATGGTTATCCAACTCCGAATTATCCTGATGATGGTCACGGAACATGCACTGCGGGTATTTTGGCTGCAGTAAAGGATAATGGCATTGGGGTAGCCGGAGTTGCCCCTAGCTGCAAGGTAATTCCGGTTAGGGCGTTTTATTATATAAGTGCGGGTGGCACCAACATACCTTACTCTACTGCCGCTATTTTTGCCGATGCTATAGGCTGGGCCTGGGATACAGCCCATGCTGATGTTCTAAGCAATTCGTGGGGTATTACCAGTCTGCTTATTCTCGATTTGCCGGGAGGTTTGCCACCTGTTGAAGATGCGATTAGGCGGGCACATAGTAATGGCCGTGGGGGGAAGGGTATTTCGCTGTTTTTTAGCAGTGGTAACGATAACGATAGTGCGGGTTCTATTTGGCCGGGCTATATGGCCGAGTGCATATCGGTTGGGGCCACTAACCAATGCGATACCCGCAAATCGCCAACCGATTGCAGCCATGATGCCTGGGGAGATGACTTTGGCGCAGGATTGCAGATAAGTGCGCCGGGCGAAAACATTCCCTCTACCGATATGATAGGTGCCCACGGTTTTTCAAACAGCAACTATTATTTTGCCTTTAGTGGTACCTCGGCGGCTTGCCCTAATGCCGCGGCTGTTGGGGCCCTTATGCTATCGGTTAACCCCCAATTAACGGCCGAGGGCGTGCGCAATGTTATTGAACAAACCTGTGACAGGGTGGGTGGCTATACCTATGATTCTACCTATGCCAACGGAACATGGTGCAGGGAACTGGGTTTTGGCCGGGTAAACGCTTATAAAGCGGTGATGATGGCGCAGACATACACCGCGATACCAGAGGTAGGTGAGGGCATCCAATTGAACATCTTCCCTAATCCATCCCGCGATGCCGTGAATATACAATATGAGGGGCCAGAAAACGGAATTTTAAGAGTGTATGACTTAAATGGGCATTTGGTAACCAGCCAGGCCATTTATCGGGGAATAAATGTTGCGGATGTCTCAGTTTTAGCTGGTGGGGTATATTTAGCAAGAATCGAGGTCAGTGGCGGTTCGGTTACCCGAAAGTTGGTGGTGTGCAGGTAATCGGGATATTTGATAAGGGTAGGACCATAAGCAGAATTGAAGGGGCTTACTGCTTAAGCCAACCCTAATTTTACTTATGCGAATTTTGTTTGTTTGAAAAGTTCGTTAATTTCAAATGTAAAATTATAACAGCGCAAGCCGAAAAGCTTTAAAAGAGTAGGCATTAAAAACTAAAATAATGTGTTATGGCAACTAAAAAGAAATCTTCCGGTGCCAAAAAAGCCGCTAAAAAAAGCACCCCCAAAAAAGCTGCGGTAAAGAAGAAAGCGGCCCCTAAGAAAAAAGCACCGGCTAAGAAAAAGGCCGTTGTAAAAAAGAAAGCCGCTCCCAAAAAGAAAGCAGTGGTAAAAAAGAAAGCCGCCCCGAAAAAGAAAGCTGTGGTAAAGAAAAAAGCAGCGCCTAAAAAGAAAGCGGTGGTTAAAAAGAAAGTTGTGGCTAAGAAAAAGGCTGTGGTAAAAAAGGCTACTCCTAAAAAGAAGGCAGCGCCGAAAAAAGCAGCACCCGTTAAGAAGGAGGCACCTAAAAAAGCTGTTCCGGTAAAAAAGGCCGCAGCTAAAAAGAGCCCACCGGTTCAAAAACCTAAGTTTGAGCAAAAGCAAATGCCCGCTAATGACGTGGTGATAATTGAAGAAGTTATTGAAACGTATGAACTGCCTTCAGCTACAGTCGATTTATCGGAACGCGGAGGCATAGAAATTGAGATACCGGATGATAACGACGATAATCAGGACGACGATAACACCAACTGGTAGTACAACTCGATTGGACGATAATTTTGTCTGTTAAAAATTTGTGCTGTTGTAAGGCGTTATAGTTGCCAGCTATAATATCTCACAACAGCATTATTTTTTACGCTAATAAGTAAATTGCAAATTGAAAACTTACTGTAACTTTTTAATTGCCTGTTTTTCAGTAATTGCAACATGTGCATTTGCAGGTTCAATTGATACCTTGCATGGCGGCGACTTTAATAATGCACCGACGCTGGCCTGGAAGTTTAAAGCTAATGGCCCCTTCTTCGGGTCACCGATTATTGATGGGCAAACAGTCTATGTTGCGGGGCTCGATAGCACACTTTACGCTTTAGATTTAATTACCGGAAAAGCAAAATGCAGGTTTACAACACATGGCCCAATGAGGGCAACACCCTGCATTAACGGTATGGAATTATTTTTAAATGGCGGCGATGGTAATTTGTATGCTCTTGATAAGAACAGCGGCAAATTGTTGTGGAAATTTACCACCGGCGGCGAGCGGCTTTATGATCCTTTCGATTACTATCAGTCATCTCCGGTTTTTTATAACGATGTAGTTTACTTTGGTTCGGGCGATAGTTGCGTTTATGCTGTAAAAGCGGCAACCGGTAAAATGGTTTGGCGTTTTGCTACAAAGGGTGTAGTTCACAATACGGTGACTATTGGTGGTAATAAACTATTTGTTGGGTCGTACGATGGAAATGTTTACGCTCTCAATATTCAAAGCGGGCAATTGATTTGGAAGTTTAAAACGGTAGGCCATAACTATTTTCCTAAAGGCGAGCTTGAATTTTCTCCAACAATATGTAATGGCCTTTTATTTATTAGCGGGAGAGATTACAACTTATACGCCTTGGATTTGGAAAAGGGATATTGCCATTGGAACCGGGCATTCGAGAGGGGCTGGGCAACGCGAATAACTGCTTCGTTAAAAAACGATTCTCTGATTTATGTCAGCACATCTGATGATTATTTAATCATTGCCATGAGAGCGTATACGGGAGAGATAGTATGGAAAACCAACGTTAGGAATAACATAATGAGTTCATGCGCATTAACCGGTGGCATGGGATATTTAGGACCCCTGCTGGGCAAATTTTATGGTTTTGATTTAACTACCGGTGCCATTAAATGGACTTTTGCTACGGATGGATACAATGACAACCACCTCAAGTATTACAAAGCTGATGATTCATTTAGAGATGATATTTATTCCATCATTCTTTCTAACGAAGCCCTGGTAGTTGCGCAACAAAATACAGGTGGCATAAATTCAACACCTGCAATAGCTAACGATTTAATGGTGGTGAGTAGTACGGATGGTACAATTTATTGTGTCAAAAAATAAAATGCTTAGTTGCAGTAAGGATGGACGTTATGACGTACCCGGCGTATCAAATAACTCCTCATTTTTCGGCTCCCATAATTCAATTTTGTTTCCTTCGGGGTCCATTATCCATCCAAATTTTCCGTAATCTTAACTCTCGGTTTTTTCGAACACATAAACTCCGTCTTCCTTTAATCGTTGTAACATCACATTAAGGTTGTTAACCCTAAAGTTGAACATATAATCTTTCACTGACGGAGCAAAGTAATCTGACGTAGCCTTAAAAGCGGAGAACGTAAGGCTGCCAATATGCTCCTTATTATCGCGTTGCCTGAACCGGAAGGTAGTATACTCGTTATCGCCAAAACGGGTACCCAGATGTTTGTCGTACCACGTGCAAAGCGCCTTAGGGTCGGCTGATTTAAAGAAAACGCCACCAATACCGTTTATTTTGCCCTCTTCACCCACCGCGGTGGCGTAGCGGTTGATAATTTGTGCCGGTAACATTGTATCTGCGTACACCTGCCAAAGAGCGACTTTATTATCGCGCACAACTGCTTTCCAGGCAGCGGGTATTCTAAAGAAGGCTTTGTCTCCCTCCGCTTTCAAATTGTTGTAAGTGCCTTGCGCAAAACCAAAAATTGCAAACTCGTTACCGCTGCGCAGTATTTTTTCGGCTTCAATATTGTAATCCGGAAACCAATCAAAATAAAACATCCAACCTACCAGCATTTTGCCTTTGCCATTTACTGCGTTGTTTTGTGCATCTATAAAAGTGTGGTCATCAGTCATTAAAGCTGATAACTCATCCATGTCGTGCTCATTAATTGCGTAAATAAACTGGCGCAATATCTCTTTCTCCATGCTGCTAATAAATCGTTAAATGTGTTTTTGTATTGGTTATGTGGTTCTTCAATCTCTACAGATCCATTTTAAATTAACCTGCCCGCTACTTGATTGAATTTGCACAATATACATACCGGCTGCCAATTTAGGAGCGGTTAGATTGATCATATTGATACCCGTTGTAACCTGCCCTTGGCTGGAAAACAATTCGTTACCTGCAAGGTCGATTAACCTAATGTTGAGGTTCTCTGTTTGTTCACTTGTTAGCCTTATATAAAACTGCTCGCCGTTACCAGGGTTTGGAAAGAGCATGACCCCGGATAATGACATGCCCGGATTGATAATACCTGTTGTTACGGTATCTTTAGCAAGTGTATCGATAAAGCTTTGCGCGTAAATGCCGCTTGTATTGTTGCGGTCATCTTCCCAAACCAAAACAGCCTGGTAGTCTTTATACAGTCCTAACGATGGATTAAGCTTACTGCTGGTTTGCGTGCATGCGTAACGTTGCCAAATTTTATTACCGGTAAAATCAATTTTATCGGCTTTGATTTGGCTGCTATCATTTAGATACATATAAACCAAGCCATCGTTTTCGAGAACAATTCCACCATCGGTTTGCCCTGAATCAAGAGGTTCTGTTTCAATGCCAGATGCTGTAAATTTCGGATTTCCGGCACTGTCGATTTTCTGGACCTTAACGCCATAATATGTCTGGTTCAGATCGGTTTCGGATTCGATAACATACAGGTTTTTTTGTGCAGGTGCGTATGCTATTCCTGTTACAAATTTCAGCACTGAGGCATCGGTAGAAACATCCAATCCGTCCGTTCCCCACAAAGTATCACCCGCATTGCTAACGTGTTGTGCAAATCCATCCTGGTTAACATTGGTATAAGAAGTAAAAGCCGTGAAAAAACCATCGCGGCCATCGGATGAACAGAGAATAGCCTCCCAAACAACTGCGGTTTGGCTCGAAACCTGTGTTGGGTTGGTCCATTTTTGAGCACCGGTGCTATCGTACCGCATTGCGTACAAAGTACCGTATTGAAAATTATTGCCAGCCAGAAAATATTCAAGAATAAAATCTTCGGAGCTGGTATTGACGAGGCCCATGTTTTCAACCTTGGTTGGCAGGGTATCGGGTTTAGCCCATGATAATGTGCCATTAGCGGTTAGCCTCCAAATTAATCCACCTCCCCGTGCTGCAACTATAATATTGTTTTGCGGGGTAACACAAAGCACCGGGCTAAGTGCCGCACCCAAGGCAATTCCATTTGCACCCCAAAGTGCTGTGCCCGATGGCGATATTTTGGTAACAAATACCGTATCGGTATAACTTGCAGTATCAATAAACTGCGCACCCAATATAGCATTGCCATCATTATCTATTTTTAAATCGTATAGGCTAACTGATGTGCCGGATGGCTTGGTGCATGCAGCTACCCCGTCGGCTCCCCACAACTTTACACCGGCCGTATCAAGTAACTGAAGAAATAAAGTGTATTGCGCATTAGAGTCGGGCCAATAGTATGAAACATAGGTAAAGCCATTGTTCATAGTAGCGGTCATGGGCGTAACGCTTCCGCTTAAAACACTTACCGGCGTGTTTTGCATTAAGTTGTTGGTCCATTGGGCCGTTGCGGTTGTAACGGCAAACAGAACTGCACAAGCAAGTAGGTATAATTTATTTTTCATAGAATAAATTTGTGACTAACAATATAGTAAAAATTGAAGTTACGCTAGACTATACCTGCAATCACCACCACAAACTCCCCGCGTGGTTCCTTTTTTGTAAAGTGAGCAATTAACTCATCGGCGGTGCCCCGAACGGTTTCTTCAAACATTTTTGAAATTTCGCGCGAAGCGGATATTTGACGTTCTATACCTATATGTAGCTTGAGCTCTTCCAGTAGCTTGAGAACTCTAAACGGTGACTCATAAACAATTTGGGTACGTGGCTCTGCAGCAATTTGCTTCAGTTTGGTTTGCCGGCCTTTTTTGTGCGGGAGAAATCCAATAAAGACAAACTCATCGGTAGCAAAGCCTGAATTAATGAGCGCCGGCACAAAAGCCGTTGCACCCGGAAGGCATTCGACAGTAGTTCCTTCTTTTACGCAGGCTGCAATAAGTATATGGCCGGGGTCCGAAATGCCGGGCGTGCCACCATCACTGACCAACGCAACATTTTGGCCTGAGCGAAGTCGTTCTGTAACGGCCTCAACCATTTTGTGCTCGTTAAATTTATGATAGGAGATAAGCTGCTTTTGAATTGTAAAATGACCGAGCAGTTTTTTTGTTTGGCGGGTATCTTCGGCCAAAATAATATCTACCTCTTTCAAAACTTTCAAAGCCCTGAGGGTTATATCTTCCAGGTTGCCTACCGGTGTGGGTACAATGAAAAGTTTGGCCATTTTTAGTATTTAGTAGCAAGTGTTAAGTATAAAGACATGAGGTTTAGCTAATGCCCGTAATCCAGCATTATCTAAATACTTATGTCTAACTACTTAATACTATTCAGCAACAACTTCAAACTTATATCCTTCCATAATAGGATTGGCCAAAAGTTTCTTGCAGGCATTGTCAACCTGCGCATGCGCCGCTTCTTTCGATTCAGCCGAAAGCCTGATAGTAATGTGTTTGCCAATGCGCACATCTTTAACATCAAAATTCAGTTTATCTAAACTGTGCTCAACTGCTTTGCCTTGAGGGTCTAACAATTCTTTCAAAGGCATTACATCTATTTCAGCTTTAAAGTTCATAGGTTATGGTATTATGATAGTTTAATAATTGGTATCTTAATTTATTTCGCCTTTCCGCTTTCAAGCGCTTGTTTTACAATGGAAACAAGCACATATAAAATTACGATAAGCGATATAGCCGCGAATTTAAGTGTTGCCAGTAAAACAACTGAAAGAATTATAAACAGGTAAGTAATTTCATTTCCCTTCCAGCCAAACGATTTAAACTTAAATGCAAACATGGGTATCTCCGAAACCATGAGCGCGGAAATCGTTAATGTAATGGCGTACAGCACTATTTTATCAAAAATGATTGGTGCCAAACCAAAGCTGTTATTTAAAAACATCAGCAACGCGCCAATAATGAAAATAGTGGCAGCAGGTGTGGCAAGGCCTAAAAAACTATCGCTTTGGCGGGTATCAACATTAAACTTACCCAATCGTAGCGCGGCAAAAAGTGTAACCAGGAAAGCAGGCGAGGAGTATAGATAAATTTTAGCCGTGCTGTAAAACTCGCTATCTGAAGAATATTTTTGAAACAGCAACTGAAATAATACCAAGCCGGGAACCAAACCAAAACTCACTACATCGGCCAGCGAATCGAGCTGCTTGCCAATATCGGAGGCACTTTTAAAGTAGCGTGCAGCAAAGCCATCAAAAAAATCGGCTACCAGCGAAACCGCAACACAGTAGGGCACCAGTTCGATATGGTAGTTAAAAATGAAAACCACCGCCATGCAGCCCGAAAACAGGTTTATTAATGTAAGTATGTTGGGAACGCTTAGAAGAGAGAAGAAATCCATGAGATTCAAAATTTATGCCTATAATACTGAGACGGAAAATATTGCGTCTCTATGCGTTCATTAACTCTTCAATTTCTTCCGCCTCTATTGGTATGTTGGCCATCAGATCAATAGGTTTTCCGCTGGTAACCAAAATATTGTTTTCAATACGGATACCCATTTTTTCTTCGCGGATATAAATACCGGGCTCACAGGTTAATACTGCACCGGCACGTAGTTTTTCAAAACGGTTGCCAAGGTCATGCACATCGAGCCCCAAAAAGTGGCAGGTTCCGTGTGGAAAATACTTTTTGTAAAGCGGTGCATTTGGGTCTTGCTTCCGCACTTCGGCGGTGCGCAGTAACCTCAATTGAATTAATTCGGCCTCCATTAACTTACCGGCTTCAATATTTATTTCGTTCAGCACAACGCCTGGTTTCATCATTTCTTTTACTGCCCTATGCACCCGTAAAACTGCGTTGTAAACGTTTTTCTGGCGCTTGGTAAATTTGCCGCTTACCGGCACTGTGCGGGTTAAATCGGCATTGTAGTTGGCATACTCGGCAGCAGTATCCATCAATAGCAAGTCGCCCTCTTTGCATTGCGCATCGTTGCTGACGTAATGCAGCACACAAGCGTTTTCGCCGGTGGCAATAATGGGTTCATAAGCATGGCCGGTTCCGCGGTTGCTTATATATTCATGTATAAGTGCTGCTTCAACTTCATATTCCCAAACGCCGGGCTTAATGGTTTTAAGCGTGCGCATAAATCCCTTTTTGGTAATGTCGATTGCACGGTTTAAAAGAGCAACTTCATAATTGCTTTTAGCTACGCGAAGGTGATGCATAATAGGCGCCGATCTTTCATATTTATGCAGCGGGAAATCATTTATCACTTTGCGGGCAAACTTAACCTCGGTAGCCTCGCTCATGCCAACACTTCTGTCATGCTCGTTGGTATTTAGGTACACGTTTTCGGCGTAGTGCATAAGCATGTTAAAAATAGCATCAAACTGGTCGTTCCACATTACATTTTGAATGCCGCTGGTACGTTGTGCGCTTTCAATGCTATGTTTTTTGCCTTCCCACCACATCAGGTAGTCGTTAGTTTTTCTTGTAAAAAGAACTTCCTGGTACTTAGCTTCAGGTGCATCAGGGAAAAGAATTAAGAAAGTCTCCTCCTGGTCAATGCCGGTAAGGTAAAAGAGGTCGGGGTTTTGGCGCCACTTATATGCAGAATCGGCACTGCGGGTAATAATATCATTTGAAACAAAAACTGCCAGCGAGTTCTTTTTCATTTGTTTAGAAAAATTCTTGCGGTTCAGCTTAAATAAGTCGGCATTAATAGAATCGTAGCGCATATACACTAATCTGTTTTGGGCGAAAGTAAATAAAATTGAGAGACGGAATAGAACGGGTGTTCGCATAATGTCCTTTGATAACGGTAATTAAAAATTGCAATCGTATTATGATAAGTGTTTATGGCATTTGATGCAAGATGCTTTTAACAAGGTTTTAGGCTCAAAAAGAGGTGTATATAATATGATACATGGGTGGTTGATTATTATGATGTTTATCATAATAAAATCAACTTTCCCCATAGATAAAACGTTAAGTATTGCAATGTGGGTTAGCATTAGCATAATTTCCTTTTTTTCCTGTTAGAATCTCTTAGATTTGCCCCCACAAAATTCTGCAACAAAACTAGCTGGTATGAACGTAGTAGGCTTCAAAAATCCTAAAGCAAATCTGGAAACGATTGGAATAAAAAATACAAGAACCCAGTATTGGAATTTAAATGCTGAGGAGCTGATTGAGGAAACGATTAAAAGAGGGCAAGGAGTTTTAAGTGATACCGGAGCGCTTGCTATTGATACCGGAGAATTTACAGGCCGCTCGCCTAAGGACAAATTCATTGTAAAAGATGACAATACAAAAGACTCGGTAGATTGGGGTGGATTTAATAACTCTATTTCGGCCGAAACCTTCGATAAACTTTATGATAAGGTTACTGCTTACTTGCAAGGAAACGACATTTTTGTGCGCGATTGTTACGCATGTGCCGATGATACTTACCGTTTAAATGTACGTGTTATTACTGAGGCACCGTGGGCGAACCTTTTTGCTTACAACATGTTTCTGCGTCCTGAAAAATCGGAGTTGAGCGCTATGGAGCCTGATTGGTTGGTATTACAGGCACCAGGCTTACTATGTATGGGTGCTGAAGATGGAATCCGCCAACACAATTTCTCTATCCTGAACTTTACTAAGAAGATTGCCATCATTGGCGGCTCTGCTTATACCGGCGAGATAAAGAAGGGCATTTTTACCGTGTTGAATTACGTGTTGCCGCACGAAAAGAAAGTGTTGGCAATGCACTGCTCGGCTAACGTAGGTAAAGATGGCGATGTTGCTTTGTTTTTTGGCCTTAGCGGAACCGGCAAAACAACTTTATCGGCCGACCCTAACCGTCCGCTGATTGGTGATGATGAGCATGGCTGGATAGGCAATTCAGTTTTCAACTTTGAAGGTGGTTGTTATGCAAAAACTATTGACTTATCAGCTGAGAAGGAACCGGATATTTACAAGGCTATTCGTCACGGTGCGATTTTAGAGAACATTGGGTTTCACGAAGGTACCCGTACTGTAGATTTTGCCTACAAGAATAAAACTGAAAACACACGCGTATCGTATCCTATCCATTATATCGAAAACGCTTTGAAAAAATCGGTAGGTGGTGGACCGAAGAATATCTTTTTCCTTACTTACGATGCTTTTGGTGTGTTGCCTCCTATTTCAAGGTTGAACGTTGGGCAAGCCATGTATTTCTTCCTTTCAGGCTTTACCTCGAAGGTTGCAGGTACCGAAGCTGGTGTTACTGAACCTCAAACTACTTTCTCTACTTGCTTTGGTGCGCCTTTTTTACCGCTGCACCCTACTAAATATGCATCATTACTAGGTGAAAAATTACGCAACTCTGATATTCGCGTTTGGTTATTGAACACCGGTTATACTGCCGGCCCTTACGGTGTTGGTAAGCGTATGAGTTTGCCAAACACACGTGCTATTATTACTGAAGCTCTAAGCGGCGCTTTAGATAAAGTTGAATACGAAACACATCCGGTGTTTGGCGTATCAATGCCAAAAACATGTGCTAATGTGCCTGCATCCATTTTAAACCCGCGCAATACATGGGCTGATAAGGCTGCTTATGATGCTAAGGCCAACGAACTTGCACTGGCATTTAACAAAAACTTTGAAAAGTTTGCGGCAAAAGCTGAAGAGGAAATTCTGAACGCGGCGCCCAAGGCTTTACATGCAGTTTAAATATTATAACCACTTATAATTGTAACAATGAAAAATGCTTTCATCGCTGTACTCATGTTATTGAGCATGGCCTCCTTTGCACAAAATTTTGAGGGCGAGATTGTTTATGCCAATACCTACAAAAGTAAAAGCGTAATGGCCAGCGATGAGCAAATTGCCAGTATGATGGGCTCAAAACAGAGCTACTTTATGAAGGGGGCTGAATATAAATCGGTAATGAATGGTAAGTTAATTGAGTGGCAGTTATATATTAGTAAAGAAAATAAACTTTACAATAAAATGAGTTCGAAAGAAACCGTTTATTGGAACGATGCTTCAAAAATGAAGATGAAGTTTTGAAATCGGAATTGCACAAAGCGGTAACAACCATTTTAGGTTATAAGTGCGATGAACTTGTTTTAACCTGCAAAAGCGGTACACAGAAATACTACTTCAACACAAAGCTGGGTATTGATGCGAAGCTATTTGTGAATCACAAATACGGTAATTGGTATGACTATGTGAAGCAAGCCAATGCGGTGCCTTTAAAAATGGTTATTGATACAGAGCAATTTTCGATGGAGAGCACAGCTACCGAAATAAAACCCGGTAAGTTGGATTATAAAGTGTTTACCCTTGCTCCGGGAACTAAGACAGAGAAAAGTCCGTTTTAATCTCCTACCAGGTCAACTCCATCAACAAAGCATAATGGTCTGACAAATCCTCATGGTCTGACCGCCAGCGTTGGCAGTATTGCTTAATAGTGCGCTCCATTTTTTGTGGTTGAACGCCATTGGGGCGATAAAAAATGTAATCAATAATGTCGCGGTACCCGGGTTCGAACCATTCCATGTCGTTATTCAAATGATCGTTGGTTACTTTCAGTTCGCCGGTAATGCGACCATCTTCGGCATCCAGGTTTGATACGAGAGCGTTGTAATATTTTGGATCGAGGTTAGAGGTGTTGTAATCACCTACGCAAAACTGAGGTATGCCGGGTTTTGCAAATTCTTTTACCAATTGGCCCATTTCCCGGTACTGGCTTGTTTTAAGATCTACCGAGCCGCCACCATTCATATGTGTGGCCGCTATTTGAAAGATATGCTTGCCGTCGTTCACTTCTACCAGCATCACTCCTTTGCGGGCCCAACAATCAAAATCGTTGCACTGGCTGTATTGCACGGTGCCTAATTGTTTAAGCGGGTACTTGCTACAAATTAACACGCCGCCGTTTATTTTAAAGCCCGGTTTTTTGTTGAGTGGCCCAACTATATAGGGATATTTTTCTTTTAACGCTTTGCACAATATTCTATCCGCCTTGCCATCAAAGGCTTCCTGAAAAACAACGATATCGGCATTTTCTTCAAGGATATATTTTGGAATGATATGTGCGCGAACTATAGGATAATGATGCTGGCTTTTAATAATGCGAGGCAGCATTTTAATGTTGTATGAAAGGATGCGCAGGTTATTTTGTGCAGGGAGGCTATTGTTTTCATTACCACCAGCCAGGCAAGTAAGGGAGCAAATAATTACTGCAGCAAACAGGAAGAATTTCATTATTGGAGGTTTGGAGGCGTAAAAGTAGAAATTAAATGGTTGAAGGGCTTAAATAAGAGATGAGACAGCTTCGCAATTTGGAAACGTTTCAGGGCATAATTTATATTATATTGGCTTTCAATATAGCTTGTCAGGCAACCAAATTCAGGCAACCGAATAAGCTGGTTATGAACCGGTGGCATTATTTCTCTCTGAAAAAACTTTATCATGAATAGGGCTTACCTTCTTATCCTGGCAATTGCATTTTCGGGGATATTTAGCGGGGTGTTTGCACAGGAAGAAGATGAACAACCCTGCGGCTATTATCCTTTTAAAAGTATAACGGAGGAAAAGCAGTTTCCTTACGATAACTTTTTCTTTCAACGCTCTTATCCCGATTATGGCAATATCCTTCCGGCTTTTGAACATGCCAAGCAAATAGCGGTTGCCCGTTTGCATGATGTATCGCGCTCGCACAATTTTAATCTTCAATGGAATCTTGAGGGGCCTATTAACGTAGGCGGGAGGGTGAATGTTGTTACTATTGACCCTACCGATAGCAATATCATGTTTGCCGGTACTGCCAATGGTGGTATTTACAAAACGACTGATGGGGGAAATAACTGGGCCTCGGTGGTAGATACCTTGTACTATTTTTCAGTAGGTGATATTAAGATTGACCCGGTTAACCACAACATTATTTACGCTGGGCTAGGCGATCCGAATATTTCCGGCTATCCTGCTATTGGCAATGGCATTTTAAAATCTTTAGATGGCGGCGCTACGTGGAACAACATAGGGTTGAGCGAAACGCGCATCATTTCTAAAATTGAGATTCATCCGCTTAACCATAACATTGTTTACGCTGCCGCCATGGGCCTGCCTTATGAGCGCGATAGCCTGCGGGGTCTTTACAAATCGGAAGATGCCGGTAATACCTGGAGGCAGGTTTTGTTTGTAAGCGACTCGGCCGGTGTTATTGATTTGCTTTTGGATAATACTGATACCAACATTGTTTATGCCGTTAGCTGGAACCGCATCCGCCAAAATTTATATGGTTTAATTGGCGGCCCCGATGGCAAAATATGGAAAAGCACTACCGGCGGAAATAGCTGGGTGCAACTTACCAACGGTTTGCCAACCGGTTCTTTTTCGCGCATTTCAATCACCAAATCGGCGCAAAACCATAATACCTTGTATGCGGAGTTTGTGGATTCATCGACCCTTGAAGTTTATGGGATATACAAGAGCACAGATGCTGGTGCTTTGTGGACTACTATTGGCACCTCAACGCTAACGTCACAATCGCCATTGGGTGGTTTTGGCTGGTATTTTGGCAACCTTACTGTTAACCCGTACAATGACAATGATATTTATGTTTTGGGTGTTGACCTTTGGCATACCACCGATAGCGGAACCACCTGGACGGAAGTGGGCCCACCCTGGTTTACGTACGAGCTGCATGCCGATAAGCATTGCCTGCGGTTTGTAGGGCCAAACTCGATGATAGTTACTACCGATGGTGGTATTTCAAAATCAACCGATGCCGGTAATAGCTGGACTTATATTGCCAATTTGCCCAACACCCAATTCTACCATGTTTCGTGCGACCCTAATCAACCGGGTACTTATTACGGTGGTGCGCAGGATAACGGAACCTCGGGCGGTAATGCTGCAACGCTGGCAAACTGGCCAAGATACTATGGTGGAGATGGTTTTCAGCAACGCTTTGTACCCGGTAGCCCGCTTATATGGTATACCGAAACCCAATGGGGTGCCATGGTTTATACGGATGATGGAGGAAACTCTTTTAACGATGCCACGGCAGGAATAAACCCGGGCGAAACGCACAATTGGGATATGCCGTATATTATTAGCAGTTCGAATTCGAATACGATGTATACCGGTACCTCTTTAATGTACCAAAGCACCGGATCGTACATTCCTAATTGGACACCAACAAGCTTTGATTTGACAAAATACAATGGCACGGATGACGCTGAATTTCACTCAATTTCAACCATTGGAGAATCGCCTATAAACCCAAATAACCTTTACGTAGGTACCAGCGATGGTAACGTTTGGAATACAACGGATGGCGGAACTACCTGGACATTGGTTTCGACTAACCTGCCCAATAGGTATGTAACCAAAGTGAAGGCTTCGAATTTATATGCCAACGTTGTGTTTGTTGCGCACTCAGGATATAAGGATAATGACAACATACCGCACATGCACCGGTCGGTAGATAATGGAGTGACGTGGACAGATATTTCGGGCAATTTACCACCGTTTGCAGTTAACGATATTGAACTAAGCAACATTAACGACAGCCTGATTTTTGTGGCCACCGATGGCGGTGTTTATTATACCATGGACATGGGTGTAGACTGGAACCGGTTGGGCACTGACTTCCCTTTATTCCAGGTATATGATATTGAATTGGAGCCATCGACAGAAAAGCTGATAGCCGGTACTTTTGCGCGTTCTATTTGGAGCATAGGTGTTGATAGCATTCTATCATCGTTTAACCTGGCGCTTAGCGTAAGCAGCAACGACACTATTTGCCAGGGCGGCCAGGTTCAACTGCACGCGTCGGGTGCGGCTAATTATGTTTGGTCACCAGATAGTACGCTTAACTGTTCAAACTGTCCAAGTCCGGTTGCCACACCATCTATCACCACTCATTATATTGTTACAGGCACATCTGGTGGCGCAAGTGCCTCTGATACTATTACGGTGGTGGTGAACCCGGTGCCCGGTTCAGCAATTGCCCAAACCGGAGATACACTTTATGCTCCTACAGGAAGTTCTTACCAGTGGTACCAGGATGGGGTACCCGTTACAAATGCAACCGGCAATTTTTATGTTGTTACTGCCAATGGGGTTTATAATGTGGTAGTGTTTAATGCTTTTAACTGCTCGCAAACATCAAACTACGTTACCATTTCGAACGTAGGTATGAACGAAATTTCATTGAATAACGGTATAAGGCTTTATCCAAACCCGGTTAGCGAAAAATTGCAGGTAGAAAAAGCGTTGCCCGGCGAGTGGCAATTGGTTATTACCGATGTTGAAGGCCGTGCAATAGCGCACACTACTTTGGTAAACCCCAAAACCGAAATTGATATGAGCGAAATTTTGAGTGGAATCTATCTTGCCCAAATCAATAATGGAACTACATGCGTAACCAAAAAGATTTCGAAATTTTGAGTATACCCTGGTTGATAAACTAGCCTACCATTTGCGCCAAACAATTCCGTATCTCAGGTAAAGAATCGTATAACTGATCGAATGAATTCATCACAAAGTATTTATCCTGTATAATATCGTTGCGGTAAGGGGTATGCATCATTACCGAAACATCGTAATCGAGTTTAACGGTTGATTGATTGAGACAATTTAGGGTTTCGCTATGCGATGAGATGATACCTGCACCGTAAATTTTTACTTCGTCTTTTTCGCGCAGCATACCAAACTCTATAGTAAACCAATAAACACGGCTTAATAAATCAATGGCTGTCGGGTTATCAATAAACTCTAAGGCAATATTACTGAGGCCACGAAAAAAATCGCAGTAGGCAGTGTTGCTTAGTAACGGCACATGGCCAAATACATCGTGAAACATATCGGGCTCTTCCAGGTAATCTAGTTGTGCCATAGTGCGCAGCCAGCAGGTAGCGGTAAACTTTTTTTCAGAAAGAAACTGGAAGAACTCTTTTTGCGGACAGATGTTAGGCACAACTTCCATACCCCAACCAGTGGCAGGATTTAATATACCATCAACTTCCCGAAAATCAGGAATGTGATTGGCCCTGAAGTTTACTTTGTCAAGCGCATCGAGATAGGACGATGAAACGGATGGCTCCAGTATTTCCATCTGGCGGTTATAAAGAGTTTTCCATACGGCAAAGTCTTCGGTGGTGTAGTTGCTGTAAATCTGTTGTGTCGGTCGTTTCATGGTTGCTGCTTTATTGGTTTTATAAAAACAAAAAGCCCGTTCCTTTACGGAGCGGGCTTGTATTTTGTTGCTGTTTATTTTGCTATTTCATGCAATACTTTACCCTCCGGAGTTTTCGTTTCCGTAATAGTAATAATAAGTATTGCTGTTGTTGACCACGAAATGAATATAATGATAATTGGTCGAAATTCAAAAAACTAGTGCTTGGTATGATGCCCACCGCCTTTGTAACCACCGCTCTTATTACTGCCACCACTTTTAAATCCACCACCTTTATGTCCACCACCGCCTTTCCCCTTACCAAACGAACCTCGCATGGGTTTGCCAGCATTGGCTTTAGGATCATATACAGGGCCCTCGCCTAAGTGTGGAGGAATGGCAATCTTATTTATTTCATACCCAATCAACTCTTCAATTTTCTGGAATTTGCGCTGATCGTGCGGGTTGATGAAGGTAAGTGCTACACCGGTGGTTGCGGCGCGGGCTGTTCTACCAACACGGTGTATATAATCTTCAGCATCGCCGGGCACATCGTAATTAATTACCAGGCCTATAGAGTCAATATCAATACCACGCGAAAGGATATCGGTAGCTACCAGCGTTTGTAAATTCTTGTTTTTAAATTGGCGTAATACTTCATTACGTTCATCCTGCTCAAGGTCGGAGTGGATGGCGGATATTTGAAAGCCCGAGCGTTTAAAGTCTTTTTCAATCTCTTTCACCTTGTCTTTGGTAGAAGAGAAAATAAGGATGCTCGCTACTTTTTTATCCTTCAACAGGCTTTTAAGCAACTCTGTTTTTTGGTTATCGTACACCACATAGGCAGCCTGTAACACTCCCTCAGCAGGTTTCGATAAGGATATATTTATCTGCTCCGGGTTATGCAAAATCTTTTTTGCCAGGTCGCGTATTTTTGGGGGCATGGTAGCCGAGAAAAGCAGCGATTGCCTTTTTTTAGGGAGGAAACTGATGATCTTATTGAGGTCATCACTAAATCCCATATCGAGCATGCGGTCGGCTTCGTCCAGTATCAGGTGTTTCAGTTCACTGATTTTTACGTAACCCATATTGAGGTGCGAAATCAGTCTACCAGGCGTAGCAATAATGATGTTAGCCCCTTGTGTTAAGGCTTTCTTTTCTTGTTCGAAAGATATACCACCTGTGCCGCCGTAAATGGCAATATGGCTTACTTGCGCGTAATAAGCAAAGCCTTGTAATGCCTCGTCAATTTGTATGGCTAGCTCGCGGGTAGGGACAATTATGAGCGTATCGATATAATCGCCGGGATGCTGAATGATTTTATTGATGGTTGGAAGTAAATAAGCCGCCGTTTTTCCGGTACCTGTTTGCGCGCAGGCAATCAGGTCATGGTCCTTCATAATTACGGGTATGGCCTGTTGCTGTATGGGCGTAGGTTTTTCAAAACCCATGGCGTTAAGGCCCTCCATCAATTCAGGCTGAAAATTCAGGTCTTTAAAGGTAAAGGGTGGGGTGGGTGTTGTTTCCGGTTGTGTAACTTCTTCGTCTTGCATGCGGGGCGAATATAGTGCTATTTCGGGAATACAGTTTCACGCCAAGTGTGGCAAAGAAACAGCCAAATACAGGTTCTCGCAAAGGGCGCAAAGGAGAGACGCAAAGAAACGCAAAGTTAAAGCGGTGGTTTAAGAGGCCTTATATCCTGCTCAACAAATTCTTCTTAGTAATAGCCATAGCTGTTAATAAGCCACTGAATAGAGCCCCGCCAATACCGCAGCTAATTACATCCTGCCCGGTTAAGAAGAGGTTTTTTACGGGGGTGTTTACGCGCAAAAACTTTTGGTTAAAGCGTTCGGTGGTATGGTCGAGGCCGTATAACTCGCCGTATTGGTAATTGGCGAAGTGTTGGGTGCTGAGGGGTGTTGAGAATTCGTAAAAGTCTATTTGTCCTCTTAGGTTAGGATGCTTTTTATAGAGCGTTTCCAATAATCGTTGAGCAAATTTTTCTTTTAGGGCGTCATATTCGGCTCCGCGCTTTTTCCAGCGTTTATCCTGCCATTCCTGATACCACTCAAATGGTGCAGGGCTGATGATTTCGATGGTTGTTTTGCCGGGAAAACGGCGCTCCCAATCGGGGTCTTTGGATGAGGGGAATGAAATATAAACTACAGGTAACTCGGCATCGGGGTTTGCAATAAATGCGTCCAGGTTTTTATCGTGGTCGTAGTTATCGGGAAAAATCCAGTAGTTGGCTTTGCCCAATTTCAACTCATCATTTGATTTGTTGATGCCGATATATAAACATACGTGGCCCACAGATGGCCGAACATGTTTAAACATGTCATCGGTGTTATGTTCTTTGCGTTCAGTTTCAGGCAGTAAATGTTTGTAGGTATTTACTATGCCCGCATTACTAACTACAATGGGGGCAAGTATCTCCTTGCCATCAATCATTCTTACACCAACGGCCTTATTATTTTTTACAATAATTTCTTTTACCATGGCATTGGTAAAAATCTCCCCACCGGTTTTTTGTATTACCGGTGCAATTGTTTCAAATATCTGCGAAGCCCCACCAATAGGATAATTACCGCCTTTCATGTAATGCTTTACCAGCATGGCGTGCATCATAAAGCTGCTTTTAGATGGAGCGAGCCCATAATCGCCGTATTGCCCGGTTAAAACGGCTATCAGTTTTTTGTTTTTGGTGAGGCCACTTAATACCTCTTCCGTAGTTTTATTTTGTTGCAGCGCTTTTTTACGCATCCAGTTACCAAATAGGTTACTCAAAAAAACGGGTAAAACCTTTTCGGCAAAGTATAATTTTTGGCTGCGCTGTGTGGCATAAATAAGGTCAACATATTTGTCAATAGCCTCCTGATCTTCGGATGCAGTAAAATGCTTTTTTAGTTCGACTTTAAACTCTTCAGGTCCTGCAACAAAATCATAAACTTCATTACCAAAAAACAGTTTGTCATAAACGGGGTCCATTTCGGCCCATTTCAAGTTGCCATCGGTAACGTATTTGAACATTTTTGTCAAATCGTTTTGCTCGCGGTTTACTTCACCAATGTAATGCAGGCCGACGTCCCATTCGTAACCACGGCGGTTAAATACGTGGGTAAAGCCACCGGCAGTATAATGCTGTTCAAGCACTAATACTTTCTTACCTTCTTTTGCAAGAAACGCAGCAGTAGTGAGCCCACCTAAACCCGAGCCAATAATAATGGCATCGAAGTTTCCGGTAACTTTATCCTGCTTATAAGATTTGGTGAGGTTAGACATAGATTGTGGTGGAAAGATAAAAATTAACCAAACAAAAAGGCCCGAAAAACACTGTGTTCTTCGGGCCTTTTGTTTGAATTCGTTATATCTACTAATAGTAAACGATATTGTTCGAATCGGCTTGCATGCCTTTTTGGTAAGTTGCTTGTGATATTACACGGCCTTTATCGTCGAATTTGTATGAAAAGATCACATCAAGGCTATCGCCTTTTGAAGTAACCTGTACTGCTTTTTTCATCAGGTTTTTCGAATCTGTTCCACGGAATTTCATACCTTGGTTTTCAGGTGAAAGTGAGTTTAACTTATCGCTATAGTAATCGAAATACACGGTTGCCATTGGTTTCATGGTTTCGTCAGATATTACGCGTGATACCTCGTTTCCGTCTTTAAACACAAAAGACGTAGTACGCTTTAACTGGCCACCCAAAAATTCCTGGGTAAGTGTATTGTGTCCTTCAGCATCGTGGGTATTAACGGTTAATATGCTTCCCATAGGATTGGCCATTTCAAAACTATCTACGTATCCTGCTGCCGAAAGGTGTAAGGTTTGCATTCTTGGCTCGGGACTTTGCGGGTTAGTTACCGATTGGGTTATGGTATTGCCTGCATAAGTAAACGTTACTTTGGTTGTATCAGGACTACCACCGTAAACCTTGATAACACTTACTTTATTATCGGGCGAGTAGGTAAACGCGGTGGTTTGCCCTTTAGCGGAAATCATGGCTTTAACCCTGTAAGCTGTGGTTGAGCCGCCTTTATTACATGCTGTAAGTATTGTGGCAAAAGCAATTACAGCAAATAGCATTATGTTTTTCATGGTTAAATCGTTTATTTTGATTTTAGGGCGCAAGGATACGAAAAAGAATTGTTTTAAGCGCCCCCTATTGTATTTTTATAACCATAATTGCTTATTTTAGCATTATAATGAAACCAATCTCTCAAATATGTGCCTGCTGTTGCTTCTTTTATAGAGGGGGAAAGGGCATTTATGTATAACGTTAAATAAACCGAAAACAATAAATTACCGAACCCTTCGCCGTTGCGAGGGGTTTTTTATTTAAAACAAGATGATTATGCAAACAGAGACTGTTAAACAAATTGACCTTTCGAAACTGCCGAGCCGGATAGTGGCATATAGGTTTTTGGATGAATTATTAGATTTTCTGTTTCCCGTAGAAGCGGGTTTTGGACTTAACGATGATTTATCGGATGAGCGAACGGAGCGACTGAAAAGAATATTAATGGAAGTAATTAGGCCCTTAAAGGATAAGTTGCCAATACCGGAAGAGGTGGTGCTGCAAACATTTTTCGAGGGCTTGCCTGCGGTTTATAATAAATTGATTTTAGATGCCCGTGCCTTTGTGACATCGGACCCGGCAGTTGAGTGTATTGAAGAAGTTATAGTAGCGTACCCGGGCTTTTATGCTATTTCGGTTTACCGCCTGGCACATGAATTATATAAACTTAAAGTGCCTATACTGCCGAGGTTAATAACGGAATATGCCCATAATAAAACGGGTATTGATATCCACCCGGGAGCCAAAATTGGCAACTCGTTTTTTATTGACCACGGCACGGGCGTTGTTATTGGCCAAACCACTGTTATTGGCGATAACGTTAAGTTATACCAGGGTGTAACTCTTGGCGCTTTAGCAGTGAGGAAAGAAACACAAGGGGCCAAGCGACATCCTACTATTGAGAACAATGTTATTATTTACGCCGGTAGCTGCATATTGGGTGGTGAAACGGTAATTGGACACGATAGTGTAATTGGCGGAAATGTATGGCTAACACAAAGTATTCAACCTTACTCGGTTGTTTATCATAAAAGCGATATAAAAATACGTGATAAGAGCGATTTGAATGAAGTGATTGATTTTATTATTTAACAGCATTGATTATCTAACAGTATAATATATAGCAAATGAAAGCAAACAACATTCTTGAAACCATTGGCAACACCCCGCACCTACGTATTAATAAGTTATTTGGCCAACATGAAGTTTGGATAAAACTTGAGCGTCAAAACCCAGGCGGAAGCATTAAGGACCGAATTGCATTATCTATGATTGAAGATGCCGAAGCAAAAGGTTTGCTGAAGGCAGGCAGTATAATTATTGAACCAACCAGTGGTAACACCGGTATAGGGCTGGCCATGGTGGCGGCCGTAAAAGGATACAAGCTTGTTTTGGTAATGCCCGAATCGATGAGTATTGAGCGCAGAAGACTGATGAAAGCTTATGGAGCTACTTTTGAATTGACGCCCCGCGAAAAAGGGATGAAGGGGGCTATTGAAAAGGCAAAGGAATTGGCGGCTGCAACCCCTAACTCGTGGATACCGCAGCAATTTGATAACCCCGCCAATGTCGACGTGCATGTAAAAACTACCGCGCAGGAAATATTGAAAGATTTTCCTAACGGTGTTGATTACCTAATTACCGGTGTGGGCACCGGTGGCCATATTACCGGTGTTGGAAGGGTGCTGAAAGAGAAGTTCCCTAACACAAAGATATTTGCTGTAGAGCCAGTGCTTTCACCGGTAATAAGCGGTGGGCAACCAGGGCCACACCCCATACAAGGTATTGGTGCCGGCTTTATACCATCTAACCTGGATATTACAATACTTGACGGAGTGATACAGGTTACCAAAGAAGAAGCTTTTGATTATGCGCTACGCGCAACTAAAGAAGAAGCCCTTTTTGGTGGAATATCATCGGGTGCTACATTAGCTGCTATAGCAAAAAAGTTACCTGAAATACCTGCCGGTAAAATCATACTTGGCTTTAATTACGATACAGGCGAGCGATACTTATCTATTGAGGGCTTATTTGAGTTGTAGGAAACTCTAACCTGCTTTCAAATTGCGCGCTGTTATTTAATACATCCACTAAGGCCTTTTCTTTTCGCTTTTTAAAGTACTCGGGCAGGAGGTTTATTACAGCCTCTTTGTATTTGCATTGCAATATGGGTAAGGTTTGTTCGGGGTGGGGTAATATCCATTCCTGGGCACAAATCTGTATTCGGTAGGTTAGCATGCCGCAAATTTAATAGCCGGATGCGCAATGTATTTGCGCAGAGCGTAAGTAATGAGGCGTTCTATAAAAGATGGAATAGCACTTTATTGCGCTGATAATCATTTGATAAGAAGGGAGCTGAAGAAAGTCAGGCCCCCTTCTTTGGAATCATTCTAAATAAAGTTTTGATTTGTCTTGTTATTTAGATTTATTCTAAACAAGTAAAGTGAAGAGCAAATTCCTTTCGTCTTTCATATCGGGTTTAGCTATAAATGCCAATTTTCTTCAGCTCGGTAACTGTTTTAAATCATACCGCTGGAGGGAGCCGTTCCGCATTTTTGACCTGTTTCCAAATCAGAACCGTTTTTATCGAATTTATCAAAACTGATTACTGCACATGTATTTAAAATTGACCCGCTTTATTTGTGCCCTCGCTACCTTAACCCCTGTTCTTTTTGCAAGCGCTCAGGTACGAAATGATACGGTTAGCAAAACGCCTAAAACCTATAACATACAAGAGGTGAGCATTACCGGTGTAAAAAGTTTAAAAGGCATGGGCCATTTAAGCGATGAAGTGGGTGGAATTGTGTATGCCGGTAAAAAAACCGAAGTTTTGTTGTTGGATAGTATTGATGCCAATATAGCGCAAAGCAATCCACGCCAGTTATTGGGCCGTTTGCCCGGTGCTGTTTTTTCGGAAACTGAAGGGGGGGGATTTCCCAGTAATGGTATTGGTTTTCGGGGTGTTAATCCTGTACAGTCCATAGAGACTAACACCCGGCAAAATGGATACAATATTTCGGCAGATCTTTTTGGGTATAATGAGGCCTATTTTTTGCCCCCGCTTGAGGCGGTGGAGCAAATTCAAGTAATTCGTGGTGCCGCATCGCTTCAGTTTGGGCCGCAGTTTGGCGGGGCTATTAACTATATAGTTAAACAAGGCCCAAAGGATAAACCTTTTGAGTTTAACACCGAGCAAACGTTGGGTAGTTATGGTTTCTTTAATTCATACAATAGCATAGGCGGTAATTATAAGCGTTTTAGCTATTTCGGATATTTTGATTTTAGCACCCAACAAGGGTGGAGGCCAAATTCAAACTTTAGGCAGTATAATGGTTATGTGCACTTGCAATACAATTTTAACGACAATGTAAAATTGAGTGCCGAGTATTCGGCTATGCAGAATCGCATTCATATGTCGGGAGGTTTGAATGATGCAGAGTTTGCAGCTGATCCTCGAGCGTCGTATCGCGACCGTAACTGGTTAAGCAGCCCCTGGAACATTGTAGCCTTGATGCTTGATGCAAAAATCGGAACACATGCGTCGTTTACCTGGAAGAACGCATTTATGAATAGCGCCCGCAATTTAGTTTGGCGTAATGAGGATGGTGGCCCACAGGTTTTGGATACCATTAACCCTGCAACTAACCAATACGATAACCGCGAAGTTGAGCGTGAGCAATTTCGCAATTTTACTTCTGAGGGTCGTTTTTTGGTGCATTATAACCTTGGCCAAACCGAAAATACCTTTGCCGGCGGCTTAAGATTTTATTATTCAGCATTGGGCAGAATGGGGCATGGAAACGGAACTACCGGTGCTGACTTTGATATGAGCATTGATAGCAACGGCTGGGGCACTGATTCCAAATACACTACCGTTAATGTGGCGCCGTTTTTTGAGAATGTTTTTAGGGTGACATCCAGATTTTCAATAACACCGGGTTTTAGGTTTGAGTATATCCACTCATCCGAGAGCGGTTATACCGATGCATACAGTAGCAGCAATCCTCCTCCGCCTTCTAGCCGTACCCGTTACATACCGTTGGCTGGTATTGGTTTGCAGTACGACGTGGCGCGCCGCATGCAGTTTTATGCCAATATCTCGCAAGCGTACAAGCCGATGGATTATGATGCTATTACCCCGTTTGGAAGTACTGCTGTTATTGACCCTCATTTAAAAGACGCCTCAGGTTTTAATTCAGATTTGGGCTTTAGAGGAACCTTAAAAAATTATTTGATGTTTGACGTAAATGCTTTTGCATTGCTTTACAACAATACTATCGGTATCGTTCAAAAAACTGATTCGGGTGGTACCTATGATTTTGAAACCAACGTTGCTAATAGCCTGCATATAGGAACAGAAACTTACGTTGAACTTTTCCCGGTTAAGATGCTTACCAGTAGTGAAAAATACGGGCAGTTTAGCTTTTATAATTCGTTTAGCTATATACACGCCAAATATATTTCCGGGCTTTATAAAGGCAATTGGGATGAAAACGCTCCGCAATTTGTTGAGCGTTTGGGAGCCACTTATGCCATTAAAGGGTTTTCGGCAACGTTTAACTTTAGCTATACCTCCATGTGCTATACTGATGCGACTAATACCAGGTATAGCGCTGATGACGCAACTGTGGGTATCATTCCTTCGTACATAGTTATGGATGTTTCGGCCACGTATAAGTTTTTGAAGAGGTTTAATATAAAGGCGGGTATTAATAACCTGGCCAATACTAACTACTTTACTTTGCGTACAGGCGAATACCCAGGCCCGGGCATAATTCCCTCCGTAGGCCGTAGTTTTTATGTGGGTATTGGTGCGCGTTTCTAACTATGCCCTTTTAAGGTAGTGAAAGAAGATTGTTGCTTTCAGCTTTACTTTTACTTTTACGCTGCATTATTAAACTTATCGATACAAGCTTTATGCTTGTAAAGGTGCAGTTGTAAATATTCATGAGCAGCCAACAAAAAAAAATATACCACGGGCTTTTTGCCACAACTATAGTGGCCCTTTTGGTTTTTAAATGGGGCGACCTGCACCTGCCATTTTTTTGGGATGAGCTGGGGGTTTATTCGCGAGCTGCCCATCACCAATTTATTAATGGTATTAGTTTATTGCCATCATCATTACCTCCTGAATTATCGCGGGGGCACCCTCTGTTATTTACTTTTATGAATGCACTGGCCTGGCGCGTTTTTGGAGAGCAGGTATTTGCTGCGCATCTTTTTTGTTTTTCTATTTCGATGCTTTTGTTGCTGGCGATATACGTTAAGGTGAGCAAATATTTTGACTCACTAACTGCCATTATTAGTGTGATTGTGCTAAGCGTTCAACCGCTTTTTTTGGCTCAATCGGCAATGGTATTGCCTGAAATTATGCTTGCACTTTTAGTTTTTCTGGCCATTTGCAGTTATTATGAAAATAAGTTTTTGCTGTTTGCAGTGTTTGCCTCGATGGCCATTCTTACAAAAGAAGCGGCGATTGTTATACCTCTTATTGCGCTCACCTATTCGGTTAAGCGTGCGGTGTTAATGCGTAGGCTACTGCCGTCACTAAAATTTGGTGCATTGCTTTTAACTATCGTTCCTTACGTAATATTTGGGCTGTTTCTTGTTATACAAAAGCAGCAAAACGGTTGGTATTTTTTTCCATTGCATATTGACCATGTTGGATTTAGTGTTGATGTATTTGTGCAGCAGATTCAGTCATTTACTTCCTTTTTATTTTGGGGACAGGGTAGAAATTTATCTACAATAGTATGTATAGTGGGCGCAATTGTTGCCATGTTGTTAGGTAAGTACCGATTGGTAAGCGTAGGGCGGAGCTTTACTCTTTTGCTTTTAATTACCGGGTTAGCATTTTTGGGATTTAACTCGATTACTGATCTCTACATGGAAAGATATGTAATTGTTGTAATGGTATGTTTTTCAATTTTTACTGCTTCTGCGCTGACCACTGTTTCCAAAAATAGATTAGTTGCTGCGGGGTTTGTAATTGCGCTGGTTATAATAAGCAGTCAAAATCTTGAGGGGAATGTTTTTCACTATGATGCCGATTTGGGATACCGGCACGAGGTGAACGTTAATCAGCAGGCGGTTAATTATGTAGTTAAAATACAGAAGCCCGGGGATGAGGTAATGGGCAATTTTCCTATTGGGTTTTCCCTTAACTTTTCCGCTGGTGGTTACTTAGGTGAAGGAGATGTTAGATATAAGAGGGATGATGATAATAGTTATTATTTGCTTATTGCTGACCCGGGCACGGATTATCATCCGGAGGGTCCAAGCGACGAGCGAATATTGATTAAAAATTTTGATGACCACTTTGCGCACGTCCAGGTTTATTGGGTGAGGAAAAAGAAAGTTGAGCAACTATGAATATTGAAGAGCTTCGTAAATTTTGTCTTTCGCAAAAAGGTGCCACTGAAGATGTAAAATGGGGCGCCGACCTCTGTTTTTGTATTGGTGGTAAAATGTTTTGTGTTACCGGGTTCAATCCGCCCATGAAGGTTTCGGTAAAAGTAAGGGATGAAGAATTTGACGAATTGTGCAGCCGGGAAGGAATTATTATTGCACCTTACACCGGGCGTTACAAATGGATTTACATTGAAGATGCAAATGTTTTTAGCGATAAGGAGTGGAAACATTACATACAGCAAAGCTATGAGCTGGTAAAGGCGAAACTGCCTAAGAAGGTGTTAGCAGGTATTTAATGATTGCATAGCTGCTCTTCTGTCTTACTTTGTCTATTTAACCAACACCTTGCTTTATAGGCCCTAATCATCCTCATTTCTTTAAAACAATTACTTTAGCCAGTAACTAACCATCTATACCTGATGAGAAAACATTACCTTCTTCCGATTCTTGTATTACTTGCTTTTTGTTTTAAGCTGGACGCAGCAAGCGTATCGCAAACAGATGCACAGCAAGTAGCGTTGAATTTCTACAAAATTAAAACCAAGGATAATCCTTCGCGTATAGCGCCGTTTGCCAATTTGGTGTACTATCAAACAGATGTAGATAGCAGAGTTGTTTTTTATGTTTTTGACATGAGCCCTGCGAAGGGTTTTGTAATTGTTGCGGCTGAGGATAATGTGATACCGGTACTTGGGTATTCGACCGAAAGTAATTTCAAAATGAATTTCAGCCGTATCGGGTTAAATCATTGGATGAAAAAAACTGCGGTAAATATTCACCTCGCTTTAATAAATAACGCCGTGGCTGATGAACGTATAACTAATCAATGGAGTGCTTATAGAGCGGGGAACAATCCGATGGCTGAAAAGAGCAATACCGTTGCCCCTTTGGTTACTACTACATGGGACCAGGAAAACGATATCAGTAATCCGCCACCTTTTATTTACAATTTGCTTTGCCCTTGGAATAGTACCGATAACCAACGATGTTTAACCGGTTGCGTGGCTACGGCGCAGGCACAGGTTATGAAATACTGGAACTATCCTGCTACCGGGGCAGGGTCTTTTTCTTATGTTGACAGTATATCAAATGGTTATTCGAATGATTATGGAACACTCTCTTCAAATTTTGCAGCACATACATATCAATGGCAATTAATGCCCTCGGTGTTAACCGGTAGCGAGCCTTTGGTGCAAGATTCGGCGGTGGATGTGTTGATGTATGATTGTTGCGTGAGTGTTGGCATGGATTTTGGCGATGATAACCAGAGTGGTAGTGGCGCTGAGGCGCTTTTGTCGCTTGAATTGCCTTATGATTCTTTTTGCAGCCAGTATGCACTGGGTAAGTACTTTGCTTACAACTGGGATACCATGCAGGGAATTATTGAAGCAAATTATTCGGCGGCGGCATGGACCGCGTTAATTGAACATGAAATGAACGTAGGCCGCCCCGTAATTTATGAAGGCGATGATGCCAGCCAGGGTGGCCATGCATGGGTATGCGATGGTTACGATGCCAACAACAATTTGCACATGAATTGGGGATGGAGCGGATTTGATAATGGTTACTTTGCAATTAATAATCTTACCACCTCGGGTAATTTTAACCCGGTGCAGAATGATGATGCACTGATTGGTATAATGCCTAAATTCCCACGCGCACCTATTACTAACTTTACGGCAAGTCTAACAAGTTCATGTACGGGTAATGTACAGTTTACTGATTTCTCGCAGGATTTGCCTACGTCGTGGAGTTGGGATTTTGGCGATGGGGCAAATTCAACGCAGCAAAGTCCGGTGCACAGTTATGCCACCAATGGAACTTATACTGTAACCCTTACGGCGACCAACCCTGCGGGCTCAACGCCTAAAACCATGACTAATTATGTAACGGTTAATATGCTGACTGCACCGACGGTAACCAATGTTTCTGCCGCTAGTCCTCAATCATTCTCACTTTCGGCAACAACCGCAAATACGGTTGCCTGGTATGATGCAAGCGGAACATTGCTTTCAACTTCTAATCCTTTTGTTACACCTGTAGTTAGTTCTACAACTACTTACTATGTTCAGGATTCGGTAGCGTCTCCATCAACACATGTGGGGGCGGCCAATCAACAAATTGGCAACGGCGGTTATGCAACCGATCCATATGCTGTGCAGTTTAACGTGCTTAGTCCGTGCGTAATTCATAGTGTTTATGTGTACGCACAAAATGCGGCTTACCGTAATTTCCAGGTAATTGATTCTACCGGACATACTATGGCGCAGAGTTCAGTATTTTGCCCTGCCGGGGGCAGCACCGCAGCAATAAACTTAAAGCTTGATGCAGGCGGCCCGTATTTTATGCAGGTGGGTGATACGCTTGGTTTATATAGTAATAGTGCCGGTGGAAATTATCCTTATACAGATTCATTGGGTCTGATCAGCATTACCGGTAATACAGCATTTGACCCCGCGGCCTACTATTATTTTTACAATTGGGTGGTTAAAGCTCCGGATTGTGTTTCGCCGCGCGTGCCGGTAACGGCAAGTATTACCACCGGTATCAATACTTTAACCGACGCTATTACATTCAACATGTTCCCTAACCCTGCGGCCGATGATGTAGTACTGCAGACTAATGAAACCGGTAGTGAATTGATTTGGAGTGTGAAAAATATTTTGGGACAAACTGTTATTACCAAAAACGCGGAGGCAGCCCAAACTCATATCAACCTTTCAAATATGGCCAATGGTATTTACCTGGTAGAATTAAGGGCCGGTGAAAAATCGGCGGTTAAGAAACTTGTTATAAGTCGTTAGGCAAGCACCTTGTACACCAGATCGTTTTTGGCTGGCCGGCATTAATGCCGGCCAGTTTTATTTTAAGGGGTGAGGGCATTAAAATTGACACTAAAAGCTGCTTTTTAGATCAAAACTGGAGCGAATTACGTGTATGTTGCCGAATACTGCGTTAACTGTTGGTTCTCTTTGAAACTCAAAGCCTGTTTTAGAGTATAAATACCTAAACACTGGCCATTTTTATGCTGACAGTTTCGAATATTGGGATTGACTTGAATAACCTTATTCTGGAAGCTGAGGAATTGGTAGAGAGAAGAAAGCCAGAGGCATTGCTTTTGGCCGAAAGGGCCATGTTGCTTGCCCTGCAAACTAAGGAGCCACGTAACATTGCTTATGCCAAATATATTGTTGCATTTTATCACTGCCTGGTGGTTAACGATTATGACCGCGCCATCCAATTGTGCAACGACACTCTAAAGGAATATGAGGCGAATGATATTGCCGATGTAGTATATAAAATATACATGACCCTTGGTAATGCCTACCATCTAAAGGGCGATGCATTTTCAGCACATGATAATTACCTAAAGGGCCTTAAGAAATTGGAGGCCCGTAATGAGCTTACCATTCGCGAGAAAGGCTTTGCGGCTTCTTTTTATTACAACGCATCTCTGCTTTTAATTGCTGAACAAAATGAAGCCGCTGAGGAATATTTACTAAGAGCTATTGAAATTTACAAAGAAATTGAAAGCGGTTTTAAGCTGTCGAAAAGCTATTGTGCTTATTCAGCAGTACTCAAAAACCGTGGTGAATTTGAACAGGCCATTGAACTTTTGTTTAAGGCTCTGGAAATTGACCAGCGGATTAATGACCCATACAGCATTGCCCTTACAAAAGCTAACCTGGGCATCCTTTCGTTGCGCACCGGTAAATTAGATGAAGCATTTAATTGGCTTACAGATTCACTGGGTTATTATACCGATAACCAAATGGAGTATGAAATGGCCATGACAAAAGTAAGCATGGGCGAAACATTATTTGCCATTGGGCGCCAGGATGAAGCAATTGAACAAATGCTGGAGGCGGAGGAACTGTTTAATAAACTTGAGAACAAGCGCGAGCTATCGGGCTTATATAAATCGCTGGCAGATTTTTTTGGAAAGCTGGAAGATTATAAGTGTGCCTGGGAATATGAACAAAAGCACAGCGAGAGCCTGAAATATTTCTTCAATATCGAAAGAGAAAATGCCGTAACCCGCGCCCGTAAAGAGTTTGAAACAGGACAGAAAGAAAAAGAAGCTGAATTGCTAAAAGCAAAGAACGAAGAAATACAGCTTTACGTGCGCAAGTTGGAATCATCTAACAACGAACTTAAACGGTTTGCCCATGTGGCATCGCACGATTTGAGAGAACCTTTGCGCATGGTGAATTCGTACATGAACCTATTGCTTAAAAGCATGAAGGGCAACATTACTGAAACACAGGCCGAGTTTATTGCGTTTGCTATTGATGGTTCAAAAAGGATGGACCAGCTGATTATTGACTTATTGAGCCTTGCAAGGGTTGACAGAGACCCGAGGATTGCGAAGGTTAACTTGCGTACCGTTTTTGAAGAAATTGCACTGAATCTGGATGCTTTAATAAAAGAAAAGAATGCGACAATTAAATTGCCGGACCATTTACCCGAAATAATGGCAGACCGAACCCAAATGCTGCAAGTGTTTCAAAACTTAATTGCCAATGGAATAAAGTATAACACCAGTGAAACACCGGCTATTGAAATACAATGTATAAAGAGAAAAAATGACATCGAAATTTTGGTTGCGGACAATGGGGTTGGTATTTCGGAAGAGTTTAGGGGCAAAGTGTTTGAAATATTTCAGCGGCTTAATTCGGTAAAGGATGCCAAAGGTTCGGGTATCGGCTTATCTATTGCCAAAAAAATTGTTGATAGTTTGAATGGCAAAATATGGATTGAAGATAACCAGCCCCGGGGCTGCGTTTTTGCCATTAGTTTACCGGTTAGCCTTATTGTTAATGTTTAAGTAACCGGATTTATTTCACCACCATTATTTTTCCGGTAGCTTTTCCCGTTTCGGTCTGCACCTCAACAAAATAAATACCGGCAGATTGCCCGGTAAGGTTGAGGGTGTTTTGTGTTTTGGTCAAAGTAAGTTGTTCGACTTTTTGACCGAGGGTGTTGTAAACTTCAACCGGGTAGTCGCCTTGAGTTCCGGGTAATTGAATTATAAACTCACCGGTGGATGGGTTGGGGGAGATTTGGAGTTTGGGGGCCGGTAATATTGCGGGGATGGAAGTAGCTGTATCGATGATTTCAAGCAATTTGCTCTCCGG
This sequence comes from uncultured Bacteroidota bacterium, assembly GCA_903861145.1. Taxonomy (GTDB): domain Bacteria; phylum Bacteroidota; class Bacteroidia; order Chitinophagales; family LD1; genus Bog-950. The sequence goes on from CAIOTH010000128.1 coordinate 54,220, forward strand.
ACCTAAACCATCAATACTATCAAAGTGATGCAAAACTGTCTCGGTAAAAGTAATTGGGGCGAAACTGTAAAGGGTGCCAAATCCGTTAGCGCCACCTGTCTGGGTAGTACCGTATAAAAGTCCATCACTGGCTTTTGTAGGAGGAGCCACAGGAAAAGAACCATCACTGCCAAAACCGAAATCATGCAACACTTTATATTGGTCTGTGGGAATACTATAACTGAAAAGGACGCCCGAATGATTAAGTCCTCCCAATGGTGTTACACCGTATATAATGGTGTCTCCAAGCAAAAGCAAACCCGGCGATAACCATCCATAAACGCCATAACATCCTGAAGTTGTGTCAAAACTGTGAATATTAGCGACTGTGTGGCCATTAATATCATATTTGAAAATTAAGCCTTTGTTGGAGCTTCCACCCAAAATGGATATACCATAAAGCGTACCTCCACTAGTTTCTACGAGATCACCTTCTGGTCTAAAATTCGGAAAGGTAGAAACATCGATGCAGGCATGTGAGTTAAAGTTGTAACTGTAAATATTGCCCGAAGATGCTATGCCATATAACAATCCATTGTTTGCTAAATATAGCGAGCCGTCAGGGCTAGATACATCGCTATTAAAGTTGTAGGCATATTCAATACTATCATTTAGTAGATTACAGCTGATGATGGTTCCATAGCTAAGGCTGCCACCTCCTGCGGTAGTGGCTAATAGGATACTGTCACTTACTTGAACAAGTGCTGATTGGGGAAGCCTTCCAGTGCTACTGCCTGCTATACCGCCATTCGGAAAACTCGTTAATACTTTTAGAATGCTGTTTGTTGGATTGTAGCTAAATATGGTGCCATTATCGTAGTTACCCGATTGGGGTGTGGTCCCATAAAGTAATCCATTACTTGCTTTGATGAGAGAAGTATAAGACCGGTATCCTGTGGAATCAATGAACTTATAGGCGGTTTGCATAATATGCGTGGATAAATTGTAGTTGAAAATTACCCCGTTTCTTCCTCCCCCGAAAGCTGTCGTTCCCCAAAGCACCGAAGTCTGTGCTTTACATGAAAAACTGGCAATTGTTATTAGTAAGACCAGTAAATTATGTTTCATACCTAAATGTAAACTAAATATTGCAATATTTTAATTTATGGCCTTAAATCCAAAGGCCGATTATCCCTTCCAATCAAATTAAATTTCCGTATACTTTAGTATACTTTACGAAAATAGTCATTTGTAAATAACACATTATCAATTTGTTGGAAGTAAGAAAATGACCAAAAACAAGCAATTTTCTCAAGTGTATACCCTTTGTAAATAACTGATTATCATGTTTATGTGCGTTTCTAACCGCTATAAATACCTCAATTATCCGCATTTAATCAATGTTTGTAATGGTATTTTAAACAATAAGTCAAAGAACGGCCACTTATTTCGATAGCAATTTCAAAATCTTAATTTTGCTATTTCGTATTATATTACGAAACTAGTGAGTTTCCGTGGCATAACAGAAGGGTGGGGACAACTATTCTTATTCCGCAGGCATATCGTTAGCTCCTGTTAATCTTTAGTCCCCTCAAAATTCTGATTCATACAATTTCCAGGAAAAATTGCCCAAAACCCCCAATTTACCTGTATTCTACACCGTCCAATATCTTATCAACAGGGGTTAGTTGTGGATTAATAGAGGCTTTATACATTCGCAACCGCAATAAATTTACGCAGATAATGATGGCTACGCAAATACATTGCGCAGCTAACACACAATTTTGGCACATGGCAACTAAGCAAGTAGTAGATACAGGATACGATGAGAGTGACGTAAGAACCCTCGATTGGCTGGAGCATATCCGCATACGCCCGGGTATGTATATTGGCAAAACAGGCGATGGTAGTAGTATTGATGATGGTATTTATATTCTTTTAAAGGAGGTGATAGATAACTGTATTGATGAATACCAAATGGGCCACGGCAAAAAGGTGGATGTAAGTGTTACCAAGGAAAAAATATGCGTGCGCGATTATGGCCGCGGTATTCCGCTTGGTAAATTGATTGATTGTGTGTCGCAAATTAATACAGGTGCCAAGTATGATTCGAAGGCGTTTAAAAAGTCGGTGGGTTTGAACGGGGTTGGTACTAAGGCGGTGAATGCGCTATCGGTTTACTTTAAGGCATACGCTGTGCGCGAGGGGCAAAAGAAAATAGCTGAGTTTGCCGCTGGTAAATTAACCAAAGACCACAAGCTTGAAAAAACCGACGAGCCTAACGGAACATATATTGAGTTTTTACCTGATAGCAAGATATTTAAGAACTTCCACTACATACACGAGTATGTAGAGCAGATGATTCAGAATTATACTTACCTCAACACCGGCCTCAGTTTTTATTACAATGGCAACCGATATATAAGCCAGAAAGGTTTGTATGATTTGCTATCGCGCAAAAAAGATGTTGAAACACTTTGTTACCCTATTATACATTTGGTAGGAGAGGAGATTGAACTGGCGATGACCCACAATCACCAATACGGTGAGGAGCATTATAGTTTTGTGAACGGCCAATACACGGTACAAGGCGGAACGCACTTATTGGCGTTTAGAGAAGCTATAGTTAAAACGGTGCGCGAGTTTTATAAAAAAGATTTTGATACGGTTGATATACGGGAAGCTATTGTGGCTGCCATTTCGGTAAGAATACAGGAGCCTGTATTTGAGTCGCAAACCAAAACAAAACTGGGAACCGATAAACTGCATGGCGAGGAGCGCACCATGAAACAGTTTGTATATGAGTTTGTGAAGGAACACCTGGATAACTACCTGCACAAAAACCCTGAAACAGCTGATGCATTGCTGAAGCGCATTTTGCAAAGCGAACGCGAGCGTAAAGAAATTGCCGGTATTAAGAAACTGGCCAACGAACGCGCTAAGAAAGCCAACATACACAACAAAAAACTACGCGATTGCAAAATACACCTCACCGATTTAAAGGATGAAGAAAGGTTAGGCACTACGTTGTTCATTACCGAAGGAGACTCGGCTAGTGGTTCTATCACCAAAAGCCGTAACCCTGATTTGCAGGCGGTGTTTTCATTGCGAGGTAAGCCACTTAACTGCTTTGGATTAACGAAGAAAGTGGTGTATGAAAATGAAGAGTTCAACTTGTTGCAACACGCTTTAAATATTGAGGATTCGATTGATGATTTGCGTTATCACAACATAGTAGTAGCTACCGATGCCGATGTGGATGGTATGCACATACGGTTATTGTTGCTTACGTTCTTCCTGCAGTTTTTTCCTGATTTAGTGCGTAACAACCACGTAAAGATTTTGGAAACGCCGTTGTTTAGAGTGCGCAACAAAACGCAAACGCACTACTGTTATAACGAAGAAGAGAAACAGGCCGCTATTAAAAAACTAAACGGTAAAGCCGAGATTACCCGATTTAAAGGTTTGGGTGAAATAAGCCCCGAGGAGTTTGGTGGTTTTATTGGTGAGAATATTAAGTGGAGCCCGGTGATTGTTGAAGATAAAACCAAGGTTGA
>CAIOTH010000129.1 GCA_903861145.1 uncultured Bacteroidota bacterium
CTTAACGGTAAGGCTGCTGCTTAGCTGTTTTTCTATCAGTGGAAAGTATTTTTCAGAGACTTCGAGCATGGTGTATGTTTTGCGCGCAAATTTAGCGACCGGTTACGCCATGCGCAAGATGCACTTCACCGGATGCTTACTAATCAAGTGAGAAAATAGATGTTGCAATATTATCTTTACAACTTTTTAGAACACCGGAGAGCAATTCTTGACTTTTCCAATTGGATTTAGTCAATAAACCTTCCACTTGGTGAAAATATATTGCCCCGCTTAGCAGACGAGCCGTTCCTCTTCCATTTGTTCTTTGTTGAAACTGAACAGACCACAACTACAATTTGGGAGAAAAATGATTTTTTACGATGGATTGAATTTTATCAGATTCGCATAATGTATAATTGTAGATTGCATTAAACAACTTATATAAACCTGAAACTCAATCCGGTTCCAATGCTTGAAAACAAATGCCCGCTGAGATTGAAAATTGTCATTTTGTGTTTTACTTTTCTGGCACTCGCAAAACTTACCTATTCACAATCTATGACGGAAGCAGAAGCCGACTCCAGCGCCAGGGAAATCATTAAAAAAATGAGCTTAAAGGAAAAGGTTTTCGAAATGCACGGGCACGGTGTTGTGCGTTTCGGGCTCTCCATTATGTTCTCAAAAAATATTAAACCTGTTAAGGCAGGTGGTAACAAACACTTTAACATTCCCTCTACAATCTTTCTTGATGGCCCCCGCGGGGTATCGCTTAATAAAGGCGCAACGGCTTTTCCGGTAACCATGGCACGGGGTGCAAGCTGGGATATTGAATTGGAAGAGCGTGTTGGCAACGCGATGGCGGAGGAGATTCGCGCGCTTAAAGCCAATTATTCCGGTGCTGTATGCATGAATTTATTGCGCCACCCGGCTTGGGGCCGGGCGCAGGAAACCTACGGCGAAGATCCACATCACGTAGGAGAAATGGCTACCGCTTTGGTGCGCGGCATACAAGAACGTAATGTGCAAGCCTGTGTGAAGCACTTTGCAGCTAATAGTATGGAGAATAATCGTTTTGGGGGCAGCATGAATATGAATGAACGTACTTTGCGCGAAGTTTACCTGCCGCACTTTAAAAAAGTAATTCAGCAAGGAAAAGCTGCATCAGTAATGAGTGCTTATAACAAGCTAAATGGCGAATACTGTGGCCATAGCAAGGTATTACTAACCGATATTTTGAGAAATGATTGGGGCTTCAAAGGCTATGTAACCAGCGATTGGCAGAATGGGTTATTGGATGCCAAAAAGGGAATTGAAGCCGGTATGAATATCGAAATGCCTGCATCGAATTTCTACTCGCTTAAAAATGTAAAAAGGTTATTGCAAAACGGAGAACTTAAAGAGCAACAGATTGACGATTTGATATTGCCGGTATTGCGCACAAAAATTCTCTTCGCCTCGCGTCGGGATGAACAGACTTACCCTAAAAGTTTAGTAGGCTGTAAGGCGCATATAGATCTGGCAAGAGAAGTTGCAGAAAAAAGTGCTGTATTACTAAAGAACGAAAACAACTTTTTACCTCTTGATAAGAGCAAAGTAAAACGCATTGCTGTTATAGGCTCCCTGGCCAATCTTAAACAAACAGGCGATCATGGCAGTAGCCGCGTTTATCCCAGTTATATTGTTTCGCCATTAGAGGGCATTAAAAACTACTTTGCCGGCACGAGCGTTGAAATATTAACGGCACCAGCAGATGATTTAGCAGCTATTAAGGCAATTTGCAAAAACGCCGATGCGGTAATTGTAGTAGCGGGCACTACTTATTTAGATGAAGGTGAATACATTGGCAATGGAACTATTCGCGACAGGAAAAACCCAGATAAGAAAAACTTTATTACCCGCACCGGTATTTTGGGCGTAGGTGGCGATCGTGAATATTTACATCTGCACCAAAACGATATTGACATTATACATTCAGCTAGTGCTGTTAACAAAAGTACATCTGTTATTTTGGTTGCGGGAAGTGCTATAACGGTTGAAGAATGGCATACCGAGGTGCCTGCAATTTTGGAAACCTTTTACAACGGCATGGAAGGTGGCAATGCACTTGCCCGTATTCTGTTTGGCGAGGTAAACCCCTCCGGCAAATTGCCGTTTACTGTTCCAAGGTCAGAAACGGATTTGCCTGCATTTGACTCATATTCCAGCGATGCCGACTATGGTTACTATCACGGTTACACTCTTTTTGATAAGGCAAAAAAAACTGCCCGCTATCCCTTTGGTTTTGGATTAAGTTATACTTCATTTGAAATGGTAGGATTGAAACTGGCAGGAGAAAATTCAAATACCAGCCTGACCATTTCTGCAACAGACTCGGTCCGCGTTTCGGTAACAGTAAAAAATACAGGAATAAAGGCAGGCGCGGAAACAGTTCAGCTTTATATCGCTTTTCCTGATTCTAAAATTGACCGCCCCGTAAAATTGCTACGGGGATTTAATAAGGTTTACCTGCTGCCCAACGAAGAAAGAGAAATTAGTTTTGTTGTACCTGTCAGCGACCTTGCCTACTATAATACAGAGAATAAAACCTGGGTTGTTGAAAATGGAAATTACGAAGTAATGATAGGAAACAGTTCGCTTGATGAAAAGATGTTAAGGCATAGTTTTGCGATAGAATACCCAAATCAACAAAAGTGAAGCTAATCGGTTCGTATTCAGTTGCTATTTATACTATGAATCTGACCTTATATAGCTTAACATATAATTTTAATAAATAATAAGACTGAGGCGGTTTAAATGAACCACTTGGGCAATATTTATAAATTACTTTACCATGAAAGCGGTAAAACTATAATTGTTAGCGGCGCCTATTAACTCAAGATTCCTACGATAGGCGGCAGTATAATTGCTGAAGGCCAAAAACTCGTCTGCCGGAACGGCAAAATCATCGAAACAAATAATGTCCCCTGCTTTTAAAATCGGATTAAGCATGGTCAATACATATAGTGTTGAGGTGTAGAGATCGGCGTCCAGCAGAACCACATTGCGTTTTGAAGACTCAAATCCTTTTAAAAATCCAGGTAGGGTGTCTTGAAAAAGGCCTTTTATAAAAGTAACACGTGGGTCCTGAATATCGGGCAATTTACCTTCGGTCGACATGTCGCCTGCTTTAAACTGTAACCAATCTTCAGGTAAGCCCAAAAAGGTGTCGAATCCGTAAAAGCGTGTTTCTGTATCTTTGTTTCTGTTAACCCACCACCTGAAAGAATCTCCGCCTCGAACTCCGAACTCGAAATAATTAATAGGACCGGAAGCGAAATCAGAAGCATATAAAAAATCGTATAGTTCGTATCGCCTTTTATAGCTGGCATTTGGATTATAAAAGTCATTAAATGGCACTTTCAGGTTCTTTTGGCGCCACTTCGCAAATTCGGTTTTATGCCCCAGATTCAAAAAGAAGTCGGGCAGCGACCCCAAAATTTTATTACCATTTAATTTGTAAAACAAACTCCTCATATTATGAATTAAATTTTTGTATTTACTATTAATACAAATATGGCAAAATTATTGAGGGAATACCAAAAGCAGCTCTAAATTGCTGATTCAAACAACGCACCAAGAACTTAATAAAAATGTCAACCCAATAACCGTAGTTGAAGTTCAGAACCCCAAAAAAGATTGGAAAATATATTTAATTATTATTGCAACTATTTAACTTCCATATATCAGCATAACAAGAATGCCTTGTGTGCCATTATTAGTATAAATTTTATTCCCGTCGGATTGCAAATAGTGCCCTTTTTGCGGGGATTTTTGTCTTATGGAAGGCCCGCTGAACGTAAAACAAAGAACTATTTTTTACATTAACGTATTATACCAACCCTTGCAGCAGTGAACAAGCGCCTAACCTATAATTTGCTATCAATAATCCTGGGCCTGCTAATGGTTTTATTGATTGCAATAACCATTAGTAACGGCCTGCATTATGATTACCACGATTATTCGGATGACATTGGCTTTATCGATGCATTTCACAAGTATGGGATTTTAGGCGGAACCAGGTTTATGCTAAATGATTGCAACGGGCGCCTGGTTAGCCATTTGTTGGCCGTATGGTTGCTACCCTTCGTTACCCTGAGTAATGCTCTACTTGTAATATTTTACCTTGGAAATGGAGTCCTGTTCGTTGCCGCCATTTCATGGTTTTTGAAGCAGTTCTTTGCTTACCGGTATTCAGTTCAACTCAGCAACGGTAATGCGGTAATTGCGGGGTGTGTATTCTATTCCCTTTTTTTCTTTTTCTTTTTTGCGAAGAGGTTTGAGTTTTGGTTTTGGCTAAGCGATGTCTTTATTTATGAATACTCCCTCATCCTGATTTTGTTTTTAACCGGCATCTTATTACGTGGCGATGCAGAGAACAAAGCACGCTTACCAATAATTTTGTTAAGTATATGCATTGGGTTTATGTCGGAAACCCAGGCAGCTACGCAATTATTGATACTTGGCTTTTTAGTAATTGATAGGTGGAGGGGTTGGGGAGAAACGATAAAACAGGGCAAATGGAAACTAGTTAGTGTAGCAATAATCACCACTGCATTGCTTGTTAACTATTACGCACCAGGCACCGCACATAAACTAAAAATTTCTAAGACGCATGTAACCGGGGCAACGAATTATGCGCATGGTCTAACAGTTCTTGCAAAAGATTTGACGCTAAACTGGGACCGCATTAAAATAAATGGTACAAACCCGGTGTTCATAAATGCCTTATCTGTACAGGCCATCTGCGCTTTTTTACTGTTTCTTCTTTTAAAATCTTTTGTTGATAGAAGACTCCATTACACGCATCAACAGCTACCTATAAAAGGCTTTATCCCGGTTATATTTGGAGCAACCCTTATTGTTTTAATGACTTACCTGGTGCCGGCAATACTGTATGCAAATGTGCTTGATTTTGTAGTTGACCGGTGCAAGCTCATTGGCTGTTTCTTTATCTTCGTGGCATTTTTTGATATGACAATAATGTTTGCCATATTTTTAAGAAAAGGTGGACGTAATAGCGCTTAATGCGTAGGTTGTATAAAGCAATTTATGACCAGTAATAAATGCCGCTGTCGTCTTTCGTGAAATTTACAAATCCGCCAAACGTAATACGAGGAAGGCTCCCTTTTACCTCTTCAACCCTATGCCAAATAGGGCCGCCCGAAAACACAAGCACATCACCCGGCATTGGCCTTATCGCAAATGATTTAAGATCTTTTAAGTATAGCCTATTACCATTCGGGTCAATTAAAAACTCGTTGTTCTCGGGGTAATCTTTGGTAATCCGCTCATCCCAAAGCAAGTCGTAAACAGTCAACTCTCCTCCTTCTTCCGGATTTTGCAATACCATAAAATAACTTAACTGTGGGAGATTGGCAAAATCATCGGGTAAAATATCATAAAACCTTATTTCATCTTCAGTAGCCGGTGGCGGAGATTGCTTTGTGTTTTTGGATGGTTGATGCGAATGGCCGCAATGAACATGTAAATTACCGGTGCCTGGTACAAAAAATCTTACGGAAGATGCCGCAACCAAATTATTATCTCTGGTATTGCGCGGCACCCTTACGTTATATGAATTGCCGGTATTTTTAAAAAACTCATCCATTCGCTGAGTCAGTAAGCTCAACGGAGAGTCTGCAGTTTGAATTTTCTTATTATACGAATCCAGCGAATCAAAATACTTCTTAAAGCCCCCTTTGGTTCCATTAATGGTAGAAAACATGGCCGGATAAATTTTACCCGCGGGAAAACCTATCCTTTCCTCTTCGGGAATGGTTTCAACATAGTCTTTTACCAGTTTTAGCTCGTCGGTATTGAGCACTCCTTTAACCACAAAGCCATCCAGGCTTTTTTCCTTAAGCCTTTTTATATAATCAATCTCCTTAGAACCCCTTACAGCATCATAACCAATTTCCATGAATTTAAAAAAAATGCTTTCCCCTGAAATGGTTGAATTATTATTACTAGTCATGCATTAATCATTCTGAATTCCAAATAGGCATCCCGAACTGCCTTTAAAATTTATCGGGATTTAATAAGAATTGAGTAAAGTGCAAATTGATAAAAGATGATATACAAATTACACAAAAATGTTTCAACAAATTCATTTTGCCGCTTACTGAGTATTATATTGAATATTTGTAAAAATACCGGCCGATACATTCTCATCCAGTACCGTCATTAATGAATTAGTACATCTGAATTGGAAGGTTCCCGAAATTAAGTGGCTGCTTGTGTCCAATTTGGTAATTGAATATGTCCCAAATTCTTCATGATAATAAAACCCCTTGTTATAAAAGGAAAGCGGACCGACGTTTGAGTAGGTACCCGTATCTATATAATTGCTATCAATAAGTACAAGGCCCATGAATAAACTATCCCCGGGATTACCTTCATAAAAGTGACCTACAAATACCTTCCTGCGCCTAGCAGTATCATCTACATAAATTGCCGTATAAGCATTTCCAACAAATTGTGTTCCATTAGCAATAAAGCTATAGGCGTATTTGCTTGGGTCAATTGGCTTTTTGCATGCCGCAATCAAAAGTACACATATAAGTAAAACACAAACTTTATTCATATTGCCCGATTTTGATTCTCAAAGTAAATTAAATCTTCCAATAATTTGCCAAAAATAAGTGTGTGGAGCAGCAAATTTAAAAATTGCCAAACTATTAACCATTGCCCTTATGCGAGACGAAACTTAACCTATATATTGCATAAGTGCCTGCCAACAAAATTCCATTATCCAAAATAGCAGCTTACTCCGTTGGGGTATTTGGTTGGAGCATATCAATCAATATCATTTCGGTAATGCTGCTTTACCTGTATCTGCCGCCAAATAATGCAGGCATGGTAAACCTGGTGCCCCAAATAGTTTTTTTGGGGTTATTCAATATAATAGCGCTCGTTACTTCCAGCGGCAGACTGTTTGATGCCGTGGTTGACCCTATTATAGCAGGATTTAGCGACCGCAGCAAACATCCCAAAGGCCGAAGAATACCATTAATGGCCGTGGCTGTCATTCCAATGACATTTTTTGCCATTATTATGTTTTACCCCCCATTTCATACCGAAAGCAAACTGAACCTTTGGTGGTTGGCGGCTACTCAATTGGGTTATTACTTTTTCTTTGGATTGTACGTAATTCCGAACAACGCTCTTGTTGCCGAATTGGGGCATTATCCCGGCGGCAAAATGCACATGAGCACAGCACAATCAATTGGCTTCATAATCGGAATGGTTGTGTCGGCTTCAGCCCCGGCTATTGCGGATTTTATTAAACAGATATATCCTGCTCAAAGCGTTTTAAGTTGCAACCAATTTGCCATCGTCGGGCTAAACATTATTGGCGCAGTATGTATGGCTGTGCCCGTACTGGTAATTGATGAAAAAAAATACGTTGAACCCGGCCTTGCCACTGAACCCATGCTTACCTCGTTAAAAGCCGCCTGGAAAAATCCAAACTTCAGAATATTTGCTTTGGCCGATGCTACTTATTTTATGTCAATTGCCATTATAACCAGCGGCTTGCTTTATTATGTAAGGGCTATATTGCTTTTACCCGAAGCCACCGGCACCCTGCTAATGTTGCTAATGGTAATAGTTACACTTGCTGCCTATCCGTTTGTTAACCTGCTTGAAAAAAGGATAAGCAAGAAAAAAATGATGGTGCTTACATTTTTATCAATGGTTTTTGTTTTTGGTTCAATTTATTGGTTAGGTTCTTATCCGTTTCCTCCCATTTGGCAGGCGGTAATGCTAATGGTAACCTTTGGTGTGCCCGATGCCTTTTTAAGTATTTTGCCTACCGCCGTGCTTGCCGAAATTGCTGTTGCCGATACCATGTCAACCGGTCAAAACAAAGAAGGGATGTATTTTGGGTTAAGGGCGCTTACTCAAAAGTTCGGGCAAACGCTTGGTATGATGCTATTTGCCATGCTTACGCTTTATGGAAAGGACCCCGGCCATGATTTAGGACTTCGCATGAGCGGGCTCGCCGGTGCGGTTCTTTGCTTAATTGCAGGACTGGTTTATACCCGCTACAAAGAATAATAAGTAAACGCTACTCGTCTATTCAGGATAATTGATGTGCGTGTAGCCTACCACCATTTCGTTGGCAGGGTTAGATTCTACCTTTTCAAGCGTTAATACATAGTCATCGCCAATTGCCTCAGACACACAAACAATATCATCGGCTTCAAAATCAATTTTGTATTGGTCGTCCAAATGCGCGCTACCTGCAAGACCCAAACTTTCGGGCGAATATGCTTTCATAAAATCGTTATCGATAATTTTTCCAATGGCTTCGCTTACCGCAGGGGCTACTACAAATAGTTTTTGGTGATATTCTTCAAACTCGCTCTCTTTATAGCCCCCGAGGTTAATAAAATACAGCTTCTGCTCGCTCTCAGACATCGGTTCCGATTTGGGCTGAATTTTCACTTTATAACCATCAGCGTATTCAACCTTAGTCCACGCATCTATATGCACTTTATCTCTCCTCGATAATGACGTTAACAGGTCTTGCTTTAATTTTTCTTCATCCAAATCAGGGGCCTGCTTCTTAGCAGAACTACCCAATTCATCGAGTATAGTTTTGTACCAAAACTCTTTTATGCTATCCGACAAATCATCCAGTTTTTTAGCTACGCCAAAAAACACATCATGTTGTTCAACATTACGGCCCTTGGGTTTGCATCCCAGCAAAATAGTGAAGAGTGCCAGTTCGGCTGGTTTTGCGCTTGAACTATCCATGGAGATTTATTAATGTTGACTAACTGTTTCCGTCATTTTTTAATAGCCGAATAACTCCTCGTATTTCAGCTCTTGCACTGGCCCGATTTTTTTCAATGCGTCCAAATTCAAGTCCTCTTTTTTCCCTATAACCAGGTAAGTGAATTTTTTGCCTTTTACATGCTCATCAAAAAATTTATGTATGCCGGCAATTTGCATCGTTTTAGCCTGTTCATAAATATCCTTGCGCACATCATAGTTAAGGCCACGCTTTTTTGCACGGTCGTAAGCGGCATAAATATCGGTACCGGTTATCCAATCGCTTTCTAAAGTTTTTACAACGTTTTCGCGCGCACCCTCAAATTGCTGGGGAACCTCAGGCATGTTATTGAGCAACTTATTCATCTCAACAAGTGCAGTATCCATTTTATCGGCCTGGGTGCCTACGTATGATACAACGTAATGCGATTCATCGGCATATTGTGGTACGCCGTAACTGCTATACACGGAATATGCCAAAGCCATCTTCTCGCGAATTTCCTGGAACATAATTGAAGATAAGCCCGAACCATAGTACTCGTTGTACATGTACAGATATGGGAAGAGGTTTTTATCAAACAATCCATCCTTACCCAGCATAACTATTTCGGCTTGTTTCATAGGATAATAGCAAACGTATACTTTGGTTTCATTTAGCGGTAACTCAGGATATTTTCTAGCCGGCGGACTGCTTTGCAATGGTGCGTTTACCGGATGCAGTTTATTAATTACAGCAAGGGCCTCATCGGGGCTTTTGCTTCCGTAATAAAAAATATGGTGTTTGAATGATTCTAATGATTTGATCATACCGGCAAGACTATTGATATCCTTACCTTTTAAATCCTCATTGCCTATTATATCGTTAAAGGGATTAACAGGGCCGTATTTAGCATAATTACCCATACCGGTATTAAGAATAGTGCTTTTACTCTTTTTGGCATTTGCCCTGTTTTGGGTAATGTCCATCACCAGTGCATCGTAAACGCCTTTATCGGGTTTAACGTTGGCCAAAATGTGTTCAAAAAGTTCAACACCCTTTTCCAGGTTCTCTTCTAAGCCCGAAAGCGAAACGGCAATTCTATCGCGGCTGTTGTTAACACTAAAGTTTAACCCCAGCTTATAAAACTCAATTTTGAGCTGGTCCGTAGTGTATTTATCCGTGCCCAAATATTCAAGGTAGGCAATTGCTACCCCTAATTCGCGGTTGTTATCGGTACCCATGTCAAAAACATAGTTCAGGCTAAAAGTTTTGTTCACGTCGTTTTTGATATAATCAAAAGGTACATCGCCCTTAGCTAGTTTAAGGTGGGTTATATCCTTATCAAAATCAAGAAACTTAGGGGTAAGCGATGGCTGAGGCATTTTGTCCCACTGAGTTTTGAATGGCGACTCTACATCCTTATTCATTTGCACCGCAGTAATTTTTGGCTTCTCTACTTTATGAACCTTCGCTTCGCCCTGGCGCTTATAGCATACCGCATAGTTGTTTTTATAATGCTCATTGGCAAACTTTACCACGTCTGCCTTAGTAATTTTTGCCGACTCATTTATTTCATTCACCCAATCCTTCCATGGTATGTTGTGCACAAAACTTCCCATCATATAACCCGCACGGCCGTTATTTTTTTCAGCGGCCTTCATTCTTTGCAATTTCATGTTCTGAATAATGGCCGGCAATATCCAATCACCAAACTCGCCCTTCTTTAGCTTTTCAATTTCAGCAAGTAAAAGGTCTTTTACCTGCTCAAGTGTTTGGCCCTGTTTTGGTTCGCCATATAATTTATGGAATGTGTAATCGTTATTATCATCAACCAACGAGTATCCTTTTAAAAGCTTTTGCTGTTGCACCAAATCAAGGTCAATTAAACCTGCCTCACCATTGGCCAAAATTTCATCTACCAGTTTTACCATCAAAGCATCATGGTTATTGGCACCATCAAACAAGTAACCAATATAAACATGCTCAGGTTGCGGCCCGCTGTATTCGCGGATAATCGGAGATGAAACTTCGGGCTCGGGCTTTTTGGTAAATGCAGGAATGGCAGCAGGGCTCCATTGCCCGAAATATTTGTCAATCAACGCAACCGTAGCATCAGGGTCTAAATCTCCTGAGAGGATGATGGCAACGTTGTTAGGGCGGTAATATGTTTTAAAATAATTGTAAATATTCACCATCGAAGGATTCTTTAAATGCTCACCTTCTCCGATGGTAGTTTGGGTTCCGTAAGGGTGATTGGGCAATAAAGCATTTTCGATGGCGTGGTCGCTCCATACACGGTCATTATCCTGGTTGCGGTTAAACTCCTCATAAACAGTCTCCAGTTCAGTGTGAAATAAACGCAGTACCGCAGTTTGAAAACGATTGCTTTCCAAATCCAAAAACTTCTCAAGCCCGTTCGAAGGAATATCGTTTATAAAAACCGTCATATCGGTACTTGTAAAAGCATTGGTGCCTTTTGCGCCTAACGAGGTCATCATTTTATCATACTCATTCGGTATGGCAAGTTTAGAAGCTTCGAACGAGAACGAATCTATTTTGGCATATAAGGCCGTTTTTTTTGCTTTGTCCTTTTCATTTTTATGGTATTCGAAATATGCCGAAATTGAATCCAGCAATACACTTTCGTGCGCCCAATCTTTGGTTCCAAAATCGTGCGAGCCTTTGAACATCATATGCTCCAGGTAATGAGCCAAACCGGTTGTTTGCGGAGGGTCGAATTTTGAGCCGGCCTTAACCGCTATCATAGTTTGAATGCGCGGAGCGTTTTTGTTAACGGATATATAGACTTTAAGGCCGTTTTTAAGGGTATATATTTTAGCATTAAACGGATCATCGGGAACAGTTTCAACAGTTGCCCCGCCAATAGTTGTTGGGTTAGTACTTGCCGTAGCGCTGTTTACGGGTTTGCCTGCATGAATTCTGGTGCCAGGATTTTGATAAGGTATTACCGGTAGTGAAGTAATAGTGCCCTGGCCATTGGTAATACCAAATAATAAAGCCAAAACTACAATTGAAAAAAACCGTGTTTTCATAATGCTGAATTGATGTGTATTTTATTTGCTGAAGTCTATGGCGCTCAATCGTAATCGAGTTCGAGGCCAAGTTTTTGTTGTAATATTTTAATGGCCGGATTTTTTTGAATCAGGCGCTCCATCTTTTCTTTAGGGGTATATGGCTTAGCCCCGGTTGTAACAGCTTTATCGGTTATCACCTCAATCTCTAATGTGGCACCGGTTCTTTTCGATAGGTAGTTTTGCAACCCCAGCCTTACCTCATCAAATTGCGACTTTTGGATGTTGCTTTGCACCGTAACCGAAATGTTGCACAATGTGGCCGGGTCTAAAACCGGTGCAAAGGCTTTGAATGCAATTTTCAAGCCCCTTTTATCTTCAGGTATGCGGACTGCATAATCATCCCATAACTTCAAAATGTTTTCCTGGTTTAGTATCAATATATCACCGTCAATCCTCACCTCATCCGATTGGTTCGATCCGCTGTTTTTGGCCGCTTCTGCTTCATCCTCAGCAGTATCGATGGTAAGCAGCTTTTTGGTTTTAGAAAGAGCAACGGGTTTGGCGTTATTTGCTGTATCAATTGGAGCTTGCTTAACCGGTTTCTGTATCTCTCTTATCGGTTCTTCTTCTGCAACCAGGCTTTGCTGCACATTTACAATCTCCCCTGGTATGTCATTGCTTGAGGCTACTTGTGCGCCGGGTTTGGCTTCAGCACCGAGTTTTTCAGGGTTTATGGGTGCCCTGTTTTCAGTTATGCTATCAGACTTGAGTTTTTTTTTACCGGAATCAATACTTACCACAGCATTGATGTAACACATTTTTATAAGAGTCAGCTCTACCGTCAACCGCTTATTTTTTGAGACCTTATACTGAATATCGCATTGGTTACCGATATTTAAGCAGTTAACCAAAAAATCGGCCGATGCCAGGGATGATTGAACTGCATATTTTTGTTTGAGGGCATCGCTTACTTCCAGCATTCTTAAAGTGCTTTCATCTTTACAAAAAAGCAGGTTGCGGAAATGCTCGCAAAGGCCTAAAATAAAGTCATCTCCTTCAAAGCCCTTTTTCAAAATTTCGTCGAACAATCTAACCGATAAAGCAAGGTTTTCAGTCAATAGCGCGTCGGTTACTTTAAAGAAATAATCGTAGTCAAGTACGTTCAGATTTTCAAGTACTGAAGCGTAAGTAAGTTTACCACCGCTAAAACTCGATAAGCGGTCGAACATCGAAAGTGCATCACGCATACCACCATCGGCTTTTTGCGCAATGATATGCAGGGCATCCTCTTCGGCATCTATTTTTTCTATCTCGCAAATATGCTTCAGGTGCTTAACAATGGTATCAATGCCAATTCGCTTAAAATCGAATATCTGGCAACGCGAAAGTATGGTTGGGAGAATTTTATGCTTTTCGGTAGTAGCAAGAATAAACTTGCAATACGAAGGCGGTTCCTCCAATGTCTTCAAAAATGCATTGAAGGCACCTGCAGAGAGCATGTGAACCTCATCAATAATATAAATCTTGTATTTACCGCTTTGTGGCGGAAAACGAACCTGCTCAACCAGTGCCCTTATATCATCAACCGAGTTGTTTGATGCGGCATCAAGTTCGTGAATATTGAACGAGGAATTTTGTTGAAAAGAAATGCAAGACGGGCATTGGCCGCAAGCCTCAAAATCGGCTGTTATGTTTTCGCAGTTAATGGTTTTGGCCAAAATACGGGCCGCAGTTGTTTTACCAACGCCCCGTGGGCCGCAGAACAAAAATGAATGGGCTAATTGGCTGGTTCTAATAGCATTTTTGAGCGTAGTGGCCACCTGCTCCTGCCCCACCATTTCGCTAAAGCGAGCGGGACGATATTTACGCGCACTAACTATGTATTCTGCCATACCTAGCGCAAAAATAAAAACCTCGTTGGTTTTTTGCTAAATGATTACAAACTCAACAATGCTTTATCGGCATTAAGTGTTAATAATTTAACCATTTAATTCAAAACCAAAGGTTTTGACCTTTATCGCCGGTTAACAGATGTGCGGTTTCGATTAAGAACAAAAGCAACGGGATCAAAATTACCGGTACTACTCTGCCGGGATAGCATTATCCTTTATCTCGTACTTGAAAAATTCAACCACGGGTACCTGCAGTGCCGCACTTATTTTTAAAAGAGTAAGTACTGTAGGGTTTGCCTGTCCTGATTCAATTCTTGATAAATTTGCTTTTTCAATTCCGCATTGGTTTGCGAGCAGCGTTTGAGACATGTTTTTATCCAACCTGATTCTCTTAATTCTGTCGCCAAGGGCTTCCTGAAATTTACGATTTTCCATTTGATTTACTATTTATGGGTGATATCATGGGTTAACACTACAAGATTACTAAGTTGGCATCGTAAATTTACTGAGATTTGTCGTAGCCTTAGATGACAACAATCATACTAATCGCTACTCAATTTTATCACAGCTCTCTTAAAAATCAGGTGCAAATGAATTATTTGCGCTAACATAATGAATTATTACAAATATAAACACCTGGATTATGACGTTGCAGGATTTAACAAGTGTATTTAACTTAACCGGTGATAAAATTTTGATTGGAGGTGGTAAATTAGCGCCCTGGCGATAGCATTTGCTTAAGCTTGTTTACTTGTTAGAGCCGGCGCTAAATATTGGTTGCTCGATTATTTATAGATATCGCGGAAATGCGCATCGGAGAAATTAAAACGGCAAAGGAATTGACTGACTAAAAAACGTCCACAAAGCCTAACTGAATTACCCATCCACGTGGGTAAACGGCGTAAAGTTTATCGGTGGCGGGGTACAAAACGTTGTACGAAAACATAACGGGAAGAAAGAAGCTTTTGCTTTGCAATAAATTATATCCTACCCCCAAAAGCATATCGGGTATGGTTTTTTGGATTTTAGGCATGTTAACGTTATAACTGCCCGTTTGCGGATTAGACACAACTGATGCATCATAAACGTCATCCATAGCGCGGTGCAACACTTCAAACTTATCGCGCACAAAAAGACCCTTCCAAATATTGTATTGAAGAAACACTCCGCCGCCAAAAGTATGCCAGCTGGCATTGGTATAGTGCACAGAGCCCATGGCATCAGCATAACTTATATTTCTGAAGCCGGTATATATATAAGTAACGCCGCCCCCGCCATACAAATTCTTCCAAAGCCTGTATCCAACATAAGGAGATGCGCCAACATTGAAGCCTCCTTGAATAAAGGAAACTACTAAATCGGGCTCAATAATATAATTAGATAAATCAACCTTTTTGCTTTTGCCAATGTTATGAAAAGCCTGTGGTTGATCGGGCAAATCGTAAGTCTGCAGTTTGGGATGAGAGCTGGGGGGAGGTAATTCATCATCCTGAGCCTTTAAAAAAGGCGCAGAAAGGATCAAAACCGATAAAACCAACCAAATTTTCCTCATAACCAGGTAATTGCTATCTATATATTAACGAAACAATCTGCCATAAGTTTAATCGTGAGTGGGGTTTACGAAAATTTACACTTAAAGTTCTGAATTGGCTATTTGCGAAAGCCTTAAAGGCCTACCTTATTAACGTTATGCTGCCGTTTTTAGTTTCCTGGGTATTGTCCAGGTAGGTAATTATAGATTCATAGATATAGACGCCGCTGCTTTGCAAAACACCTTTGTAGGTTCCATCCCAACCAGCTAACGAATTAGTTGTTTCAAATACCTTTTCTCCCCAGCGGTTAAAAATTTTAAGGCTAATGTTTCGTATTTCCTCGCCATAAATTAAAAACACATCGTTGTTACCATCGCCATTGGGCGTAAATGCATTAGGTGTATATGAGTGCGTATGCCTTTGTATCTGCACGTTTAAAGTAGCAGTGCCATAACAAGTGGCACCCCCGTTTACAGTGCTAACGGTTATAAGATAATCGCCCGGGGCATAGGCGCTTACAACCGGGTTAGGGCAATCAACACAACTCATACCATTAGATGGGGTCCAATTATAAGTTGGGTTACTGGCATTTAAGCAGGTAACCAATACTTGTTGGCTTCCTCCTAATGGCAGTGTTATACTATCAGGAGTTATTATTACTTCAATAGGCAGGGGTTGAGGTATAAATACAGGCAAAGAATCAACGCAACCTTTAGTATTTATAGCCGTGATAATATGGAGGCCGGCCGATAAATTTTGGAAATACCCGGTATCGGACGACTCGGGGCTTTGGTCAATTCCATATTTATATGGCCCGTTCAATATGCTTGATGGAGGTAGCGGAGTTGCCAAAGCCGCGCCATCATTATAGCCATAGCATAAAGTTGAATCAACGCTTGTGGTAAACGAATCGAGCGTTGCAGGCGGCACATAAACATCAATCTGGTTGGTGCAACCCAAGCCATCGGCTATGGTTACAATATAAACTCCCGTATCGAGGCCCTGCAAAAATCCGTTGGTGGTATAAACAAAATTTGCGTTGTCCTGCGTAGCGTTGTAGGTATAAGGTGGCGTTCCACCGGCTAGCCTAATGGTAATTGTGCCGTTCCTTTGGCTTACACATCTAACAGCTGTTGCCGAATCGCTCAATATTATCAGCTCGGTTGGCTGGTTAATTATATCAGTAGCGACGGTTGAACATCCATTTGCATCGGTTACTATGCAGCTATAAGAGCCGCTATCTAAAGCCGGAGCAATGCGGGTTGTACTTCCGTTGGGCCACAGGTAGGAATAAGGTGGTGTGCCACCGGTAGCTTGCGGGTCCATTGAGCCGTCGCTGGCGCCATGGCATAAAGCATTTTGTACTGTAGGCGCTGTTGTAAGCGGAGTTGCCGGCTGGGTAATTTGAAACGATTGTGATACTGTGCACAAATTGGTATCGGTAACTGTAACGGTATAATTGCCCGCAGCAAGAAGGCTATCAGCTAATCCAGCGACATAATTGTTCCAACGATAAATATATCCTGGTGTTCCGCCTGTTGCATTTACCGAAAGTGCTCCATTATTTCCGGCAAAGCAAAGCACGTTGATTTGGGTTACAGGATGAATCACGATTTGTGTTGGTTGTTGAACATTAACTATTGAGTGCCCAGTGCAATTATTGGCATCCTTTACTATTACATCAACAAGGCCGGCAGTGAGATTCCGGTATACTGAATCAATGCTTCCGGTATTATCAAACAAATATTGGTATGGCCGCGTACCGCTTGAAATTGCAACTGTTACACTTCCGTTGTTACCGTTAAAGCACGAAACATTGGTTGAATCGACAGTGTAAACCAGCGGAGGCACCGCAAGCACCACGTAATTTACAGATGCACTGCAGGCATTGGCATCGGTAACCGTTAGATAATAAACATCGGCGCTGAGATTGTTGATAGTAGCACCACTAAAATTTTGCTGTGTTGATTGTTCTACCCAGGTATAATTATACGGCAACGTACCACCGCTTACATGCGAGGCAATACTACCTGTGGAACCTCCACTGCAGCCCACATTTTGAATAGTTGGACTACCTATTGCGACAGCAGATGGCTGCGTAATGGTGTAACCCGCTGTTGTCGTGCAACCATTAACATCGCTAACAATAACGCCATAATTACCGGCAGCAAGGCCGGTATCCTGCAAACTAAAAGTTACGCCGTTACTCCAGCTAATCATATATGGCGAGGTGCCACCATTAATATTAATGGACAGGCTGCCAGTGCTATTTCCAAAACATAAATTATTGGTTTGGTTAGAAAGCGATATTACAATGGGCGACGTTTGAGCAATATTAAAAGGGTTTTGCACGCTACAGCCAAGGGCATCGGCTACAGTAACGTTATAACCACCACCTGGTAAATTACCTATTGAAGATGTAGTTACACCCGGGTGGCCGCTCCAGCTATAACTATAAGCACCAGTGCCCCCGAAGACAAAAACTTGTGCGGAGCCATTCGAAGCACCACAAGTTGCTTCTACAATATAAAATGAATCAATGCTCAATGCAGGTGGTGCTGTTAGTGTGTAGCTTGTTGTGTCCCGGCATCCGTTAGCGTCTATAACTGTCAGTTCATAGGTATCGGCGCTAAGGTTTACAATTACAGCACCACTGTAATGAGCGCCGTTTGTTGCTTTTACCCAAGTATAGGTAAGCGTGCCTACCCCACCGGTGGCATTGGCATGGATAGAGCCGTTTGAGCCGCCTGCACAGGTAATATTAGTAATAGTGGGCGCCTGCAATGTTATACCGTTAGCAGGCTGGGTAATTGTATAAGTAGCCGAGGCGGAGCACCCGCTGGTATCGGTTGCTGTAACTGTGTAGTTGCCGGCAGCAAGGGCAGTATCCTGTGGCCCCGTTTCATTATTCGTCCATTGAAAGTTAAATACACCATTACCACCGCTGGCGCTTACCGTTACCGAACCATCACTTTCTCCACGGCACAAAACGTTGGTTAATGAAACCTGGTTTATTGTCAATGCCGAGGTATTGGCCAACGTAAACGCAGCACTGGCCGAACAGTTGTTGCCATCTGTAACCGTAACATTTACCGGGCCACCGCATAAACCGCCGGCACTTTGTGTTGTTTGAACAGGGTTAGTATTCCAGTTGTAGGTATATGGCCCGCCGGTGCCACCCGTATCAGTGGTTACAACAGCGCCGCTGCAACTACCCTGGCAGCCGGGGTTGGTTATTTGTCCTGTAACACCAACGCGGGTAGGTTGAGTAATTGTAAATGTATCGGCACGAACGCAATTGCCTGCATCTGTAACGGTAAAGAAATAAGTACCTGCAGCAAGATTAGTAATGGAAAGGTTTGAGGAACCGGTTGACCAGCCGTACGTTACCGGCGCGGTTCCTCCGCTTACATGCGCATAGGCAGCGCCATCAGACAAGCCATTACAACTAATGTTTTTTACAGAATCAACTCCGGCATTTAATGAGCCGGTAAGTGAAACGGTTACATTATCAGTAACAGTTACGGGTGTGCCACCGTTGCAAGGAAGATAAACCGCTTTTGCGGTATAAACGGTACTAGTAGATGAAGGACACACATGTGCCGTACTATCAGTGCTTATTTGCGTTGCTCCCTTATACCAGCTTACGCTTACTATAGATGGGCCATTTGGCGTAAACCTGTATGCATCATTAGTTGCGGCCCAGGCGGTAAGGTTTCTACCGGCAACAGTAACTGCATTTGCACCGGTTGCATCCATTATCCCTTCATAAGCTAGTCCGCTGTTCCAAGCGCTACAGGTTTGCTTGGCCGCAATATAGACTTCAATAGCGTTGGTGGTTTCATAAATTGCCATTTGGCAGGTGCAATTCTCGCCGGGGCAAATACCGGTATTAAACATGGGTACCTGGAAGTACGATACCACCAAAATGCGACAAGGTGCAGCGCCAATAATCTGATATTTAATAGTTCCGCCTAAGGCAGGGTCAATATCCTGGTAGGGGCCCATAATACAGTTTGTAAAAGCCGAATCGCTGGGGCTTGTGCTGGGTATCGGCACACAAGCCGATAGGCTCCAGGGGTTATATTGTAGTGCTCTATAAGTGTTAAAGGTTATAATGCCATTAGCCCCTACTACCGCCTGATTATATACATTACCATAAAAACAAAAGCTAAAGGGCAGATTAATAGTATCGCTCCAGTAATCATCCTGGCCTAACGAAATTGCCGTTCCGGCGTTATACGCAAAAGGGGTATAGGGAATAGTGCCAACGGTATAGCTAGTTGTAGACCCCACCTGAAAGGGCGTGGCCGTTAAGGTAGTACACGGCGTACCACATGCCAGAGTAACATTATTACCGGCATTAACCGCCGGACAACCGGGTTGAGCTGATGCTGAGTAACAAAATGCCAGCAAAATAATTGCGTACAAAAATTTGGCGGGGAGCGCCTTAAAATTCTTCATTTCCGTATAACTTCATCGTCACGATTAGATGCAAAAAACAAGGCTTAGGTTGTTTATGCTTTCACAATTTCACCTAATTACATCTTTAAAGTTACTAAAACATTAGGATTAGGACGTAAGAATTACCCTCTTTTAGCAATCAACTAACAGGCGTAATTCGCCGGCTAGTTTTTCACCATGCGTAATGTGCTGATATTGCGTCCGTTTTGAACCTGGAGCAAGTAAATGCCAGCGGAAAATGGTGGCTCAACAAATTGCATGCTTTGGCTAAATGGCTCTACCAACTCCTCGTACAAAATGCGGCCAGTTAAATCGGTAACCCTTATAGTATAAGTTTCGCCGGGGTTAAAGCCATTTACAGTGTAATAGTTATGGCAAGGGTTAGGATAAAGCGTGAACGACGTCGTGGCTTCTATCTGCTTTACAGCGGTTGGTGCGTCATTGAAAAACCAGAGTTGTTGTCCTGCTACGCCATCGTAATACGCGCCGAAAGCGAGGTTATTATCAAATACAGTAAACCCGTTGGTAGCATCAAGAGGATTGAGGGGTGCTCCATTAAAAATTAAGCCTTGCGTTCCAGGCACGGTACCATCGGTAACAAATAGCTGCGCGCCACTTACCGAATCGGGTGCCCCGCTGAAATAAAGCTTGTTATGGTAAATAGTGAAATAGGCAGGGTTAGAGCTGTTATAGCCGGGATTAAGATCGGCTAAAAGAGTGGTACCGAGGTTGGTTCCATCGGTAACCCATAACTCAGTACCGTGAAGGCTATCGGTAGCAGCAAAAAATAATTTGCCACTATAAGCAGTAATGCCTTGAGGATATGACCCTGTAGAACCGCTAAAAATATCGTTTACCAGTTGAGTTCCTACTGAAGTACCATCACTACTCCATAGTTCAGGTCCGTTAACACCATTATCTGCCTGGAAAAATAATTTTCCATCAAAAACAGTAAGGTCCTGCGGATTCGAACTTAAATACCCTGCGTTAATATCATTAACCAAAGCAGTGCCGCCGGCAGTACCATCAGTAACCCACAGCTCTCTTCCATCTGCTCCATCATTTGCACTGAAATAAAGCTTGCCATTAAAAACGGTAAACCCGATTGGCATTGAGCCTATCGAGTCGGCATAAATATCTTTTACCATAGAAGTACCGCCCGATGTGCCATCGGTAACCCATAGTTCGTAACCATGTGCGCCATCATTAGCACTAAAATAAAGTTTGTTGTTATAGGCAGTAAAACCTGATGGGAAAGAACCGGCAACACCGGTATTAATATCCGCTACCAATTGGGTTCCTGCAGTGGTGCCATCACTCACCCATAACTCTGACCCATGAATGCTATCATCTGCCTGGAAGTATAGCTTGCGGTTAAACACAAACAAATTTTGCGGCAGCGATGGGTTTGTACCATGGTTAATATCCAAAACGAGCTTTGTGCTATCACCATTACTAACCCAAAGTTCCTGCCCGTGCACGCTATCGTTGGCTTGAAAAAAAAGCAGGTTACTATCAACGGTTAAATATTGGGGGAAAGAATTACCGCTGCCCTCAAATATATCGGCTAAAAGCTGCGTGTCGTTACCGGTGCCATCGGTTACCCAGGTTTCATAACCATGGGTGCTATCGGTAGCAGAAAAATAAAGTTTACCATTACAAACCACCAGGTTATTAGGAAAAGCCCCGCCATAGGCATTAATTCCAAACTCGGTAAGCGACTGCGCTTTTATAAAACAACTGCTTGCCAGTAAACAAATAATCGCCCAATATCTTTTGTGCATTCCTGTAATATTTGATTTTCTTAAACTCAAGGCAAATGTAACGGCATTTATAAATGAATATTGAGCAAGATTCGGAATTAAATTAAAGTTTAAAAAATCATTTGGCTACTACCCGCCTTAAAAGCAGGTATAAGGGGTATCCTGCCAAAAAAATAATA
>CAIOTH010000130.1 GCA_903861145.1 uncultured Bacteroidota bacterium
GCAAAAGGCCTGATTGATGAATACAACGGCTTTACCGTGTTAGATTCGTTGCATGTAAACGGTGCCTTAACATTGGGCGAAAACATTGCCGACTTAGGTGGTGTAACTATCTCTTACGATGCGTTTAAATTGACAGCACAAGGTAAGGACACTACCAAAATTGATGGCTTTACACCTGATCAGCGTTTCTTCCTGGGATTTGCGCAGGTATGGCGCGGAGCAGTTAGGCCTGAGCTTATGCGCACGCTTATTGCTACCAATCCACACTCGCCTTATCAATACAGGGTAAATGGGGTGTTGTGCAATTTTGCACCGTTCTACACCGCTTTTGGGGTTACTGATAAAAACAAAATGTTTAGAGCCGAAGGCGACAGAGTTGTTATTTGGTAAAAGGCTTTTATAGAGGTTAATTAGTAAGGCCCCTTTGCGCAAGCGAAGGGGCTTTTATTTTTTAATTTACCGCGGAGGGCGCAAAGAAATACAGAGGGATAGAATTAAATGAGGTCGCAGACAACGCGGGATATTTCCCACCAGCTTTCCATAAACTTGCTGCGGTTTAGGAAGAACTCGGCGGTGGTTTCTTCGGCTTTGAATTTTTTGCCTTTGGCGGTTTGCGTTTTGTAGGATATGTTACAAACCACGTGGGCAGTACCGGCTTCCTGGTCAATTTCAACTTTAACTACATCGTATTGGTCCAGCTTTACATTGTTGAAGTTTGACCAGAAGGATTCGACTTTCTCTTTAAAATCTTCAAGCTCCAGCGATAGGCCCAGAGAGTCTTTCATCTCTTCGCTATAGTGTTCTTCGAACAGGGCGGTGCCTTTATTGAAAATATATTGCAGGCAGTAGAATACAGCGTTTTTTACATCGTAATGCGGATTGGGGTGAAACTCTTCATATACAAACTGGTTTACCCAGCCTTTTACTTTTACGTTTTCTATTTCATGCTTAAAAAGTTCCTCGGTTATAAAGCGGTAAATATCGCGCTTGGGGGTTTCGGCTAATACGCTTAGCGACACACCATTTTTATCCATCAATTTAGTAAGGCGGCGAAGCTCTTTTGTAATCTCCTTATCGCCCATGTCATTAACGTGGTTGTATTCGGGTTCGCCTATGTATTTGTAAACGGTGGTTAGGCCTGAACTTTCGTGCTTTTTATGAAAATTTATAATCTGCTTTAAAAACTGGTTCTCAACATCGGGTGGTATATCATCGCTACCCACAAAGTTTCCTCCAAATTCGGCCATCATTTTCAACTTCATCAGCTCATTTTCGGTGCCTAACTCCTCAGTACTCTTCTTTTTCCTTTTCCTCTTAGCCATACTATGAAGATAATGATTTTGGGAATTATTGAAAGTGCAGGGATTGCTACTTAGTAATATCTTTGTGGTATGCTGAAAAAGATATTTTCCCCTAACCCGTTTAAGGTGTTTTACCTGGTTTTTGCCTACATATTGGCGTTCTCAGTATGGTGGGCGTATTTGCTTTATGCAAAAAACGAAACCGCCTACAAAGAGAAAATTGAGCTTAACCAGATTACCTTTTGGCAGATACACCCGGGCGACGATTACAATAGCAGTGACGAATACAAAATGGTAACCGCAAAGTATAAGCGCCAAAAGCTAATGATTGAAACAGAGGGCAGTGCCTTTATCTTTTTGCTGCTGGCTGGTTTGCTGGCGGTGCGCAGGGTGTTTATGCGCGAAATGCAACTGGCAAGGCAGCAACACAATTTCTTACTCTCGGTTACACATGAGTTGAAATCGCCGTTATCTACAGTTAAGCTTTCGTTGCAGACTATGGCTATGCGCAAGCTGGAACCGGAGAAGGAGGAAAAGCTTATTGCCAATTCGCTGGTTGATATTGACCGGTTAGAGAGTTTGGTTGATAATATTTTGTTTGCCGCAAAAATTGAGCGCGACGAGCCGGGTTTCTCGAACGATGAAATTAATTTGAGCGACATTACGCAATCGGTGGTTGAACGGTTAGCGCATAACAAAAAGAACATTAGAATACACGACCAGGTTAAGCCGGGTGTGTACTTGCATGCCGACCCTATTGGGTACACATCGGTTGTAATGAACCTGGTGGAGAACGCTATTAAATATTCAGAACCCTCAACCGATGTGACGGTTGCGTTGACTGAGAGCGACGGGCAAGTATTTTTATCAGTAACAGATTCCGGTATTGGTATTGCCGACAGTGAGAAGGGGCGTGTGTTTGATAAGTTTTACCGCGTAGGAAATGAAGATACCCGCAAAACCAAGGGCACCGGTTTGGGCTTATATATAGTAAGACGCTTTGTTGAAATATATAAAGGCGAGATTGGCGTAAGTGACAATAAACCGGTGGGAAGTGTGTTTAAGATTGTGTTGCCGAAGGTGTAGTGAATTGTCATGGTAATGACATCTTTGGCAATTTTACATTTCCGTGACAATATGTTTATTTTTTATTTGTAACATTATGTTGTATTGCGATAACTGTTGTAAACTGCCTATATGAACTCACGTATATTGTTAGTTGAAGACGAAGAAAACCTAAGGGAAGCTATTAAGCTTAACCTGGAATTGGAAGGCTACGAAGTGGAAGAAGCCGACACCGGTACCAAGGCTTTGAAGAAAACAGAAGAGCAGCGTTTTAACCTGATTATACTGGATGTAATGCTACCCGAAATGGATGGCTTTACCGTTTGCCAGAAAATGCGCATGAACGATACCGATACACCGGTTATATTTTTGACCGCCAAAGACACCGGGCAGGATAAAGTGAACGGCTTTAAGCACGGCGGCGATGATTACCTTACCAAACCATTTAACCTGGAAGAGTTGCTGCTGCGCGTTAAGGTTTTAATTAAGCACAGCATACGCGGCAAAAAGGAAGCCGAAGAAATACAACATTACACCTTTGGCGAGAACGAGGTTAACTTTTTGACCTTTAGGGCCAAGGGCGTTAACGGTAACGAAGTGTCGCTTACCAAAAAGGAGATATCGTTGTTGAAGCTGTTGATTGAACGTAAAGATACCGTTGTATCGCGCACCCAGATTTTGCAGTTTGTTTGGGGCTATGATATTTATCCTTCTACCCGCACTATCGATAATTTTATATTGACCTTTAGAAAGTATTTTGAGAAGGACCCCGGTAGTCCACGCTATTTTCACTCGGTGCGCGGTGTGGGTTATAAGTTTACTGAATAGGCACCCAACGCAAAAATGTCAAAGAACAATTTATTACCCTCGCTTTCGCTTTCGATGGAGAGGGTGGTCGGGCGAAGCCACGACCGGTTGAGTTCTGTATTTACTCCTTCACCAACAACCTCGCACCAATTTGCCCGTTATTGTATAACGTTACCATATAAACACCCGGCGGTAAGTTACCGGTGGGTAGTTGTTGTGGGCTGGTGGTTAGTTTAGTTTGTAGTAGTTGCCTGCCGGTTATGTCTTTTATAAAAATGGTGCTACCGGTGTAGGCTGCATCAAAATTAATCATTACATAATCATCGGCGGGGTTGGGGTGGAGGGTGAAGAGGCTGTTGGGATTGATGGTGTTGATGCCTTGGCAACCAAAATGAATAACAATTGTATCAACCGCACTTGCCGAACATCCATTGGTATCATTATAAGTATAAATTATTCTGTCATCCGGTTGGCTATAACCATAGAGGAGGACGGAATCAAAATCGATTATATTATTCTGGACGTATTCACCTGAATATGTTCCCCCTAAAGGAGAACCTCCTTTTAATCCAAAGATCACTGGGTCATTACCACAACTACCCCCATTCCACGCAGCCAGTGTCCCCGAAGGGCTTACATTATCTTCCGCAATTAACGAATCCCAACTTAAAGTAACCACCGGCACCGGATTAACGGTAAGCTGCAATATCACCGAACTATCGCAACTAGTACCGGTGCTGTAATGAGCATAGTAGAAACCTGCCGTATCAACATGCACGCCATTAAACAAAATCGGGCTGTTGGCGCAAATGGTATCGTATATGTAGGTTGGGCCGGGTGGGTCTTGGGTAAGCAGGGTTAGTATTACCAAAGTATCGCAACCGCCGCTTAACAGGGTATCGTAAATACCCACGCTATCAATATACCTGCCGTAAAAATAAACGCTATCGCCCGAGCAAAGGCCGCTGAAGATGTTGATGGTATCGCGGTTGGTTACGGTTAGGTTTAAGGTTACAATACTGTCGCAGCCGGTGATGTTGGTTAGGGTATCGGTATAGGTGCCCGTTTGGGTGTGGGTGTAGTTGCCTATGTGAACGGTATCGCCAGAGCAAATACTCAGATTAATAGCATCGAATGTAAGGGTGCAGGGGCCGGCCACCAAGGTATCGCTGCTGGTGTTGGTTTGTACTGGGTTATTGTTGTCAAAATATATTGAGGCTGTGTTGCTAATAGCAGTACCTAACGCAAGACCGGGAACCGTTTTTACCTGAAAAGTAACGTAGCCCTGGCTTCCGGTTGGGTTGCTTGCACTGTCGGGTAAAGCGAGTGGATTGAAAAACCAGCTTATAATACCTTGGCCTTTAATGCTGAAAATATAAGGCTGGCTGCTTGTTGAAAGCGTTACTACCGAAGCCGGGTCTATACCTTGTTGCAGTGTATCCACAACCTGGATAAAATGCGTTGAAGTATTGCCCACATTCTGAAAATGTATGGTATAGGTTATAAGGCTGTCGCCTGGTGGAAGCCTGTTTTCGGGATACGAAATTTTTGTATTGGGGTCAAGTGAACCTGCCACATAAATTGGAATCGTTATAAAGTTATTGAGCGGGTTACAGTCGCTTGAATCAGGTAAGATGAACGATTGCATAGGAAATATTGTATGTGGTAAAACATTGGCTGATACGGTAAAGTTAGCTTTAACGCTATGTGCCAAAGGATACAATAGGCCAATATTTGATATATTAAATGTTATAATGTGATTTACGGTATCGAGTGTTGTATACACCGGTGTGGTATTATTAAGAATAAGCAAACTGTCGTACACAATGCTTACAGAGCCCGAAGGGAGAACAGAATCTTGAAGATTACCATAATAAAGCGTATAATTAAAAGAAGAGCCCGGATAGGGTTGAGGTACCACCGCAAGCATAGTAAGATCAATACCAGGATTAACAAGCGGTATATTAACATTGCTTATTGTATCCGGAAACCCTATAAGTGTTACAGGTACGGGGTAAGTGCCGCCTGCGCAAACAGGGTATGAACACTGCTGCCAATGTGCAATACTCACCGTAAAAATTCCTGAAGTGGGTGTTTCGATAATGTAGTTGCCCAAACTGTCAGTATTACCATATACAGTATAGGTACCATTTGTGGCAATCATAGTAAGATTAGGTGTGCCAAGTTCTCCAAGGTCTTGAAGGCAATTGTTATTCTTATCAAAAAACACCCGGCCTTTAATTATATTATCACAGTGCGAGTTAATGGTTGTTGAGGCGCTTGCAGTACAGCCATTTACATCAGTAACGGTTACCGTAAATGTACCGCCACCCGGGACGTTGATGCTATCACTGATTTGGGCGTTGCTCCACAAATAAGTATATGGTGCCGTACCATACATGGTTGCGATAGCAGTGCCGCCCGATCCGCACACCCCATCGGTTGAGGTTGCATTGGCCCAGTATGATAATGCAGTTAACGTTGCAGTGTCGTGGTATACGCAACCCAAAGAGTCGGTAACAGTGTATGCGTAATTTCCAGCACTTAACCCTATTGCCGTATCCGTATGCTGTATGGGCAATGTGCCCCAGGTATAGGTATACGGTTTATTACCACCGGCAACATTCAGCGAAATCGAACCGGTATTTGCGGTGCAGTTCCATATAAATCCGTTGTTGGCGACCACAGGGTTATAGGTAGCCGTTACGGTATATTGCCTTACCAGCGTATCGCTGCCAGCGTCGGAAATTGTTAACCGGTAATTGCCGGGAAGTAAGTTTACAGCTACGGCAGAGTCAGGCCCACCATTGCTCCATGCGTAGTGATAGGGTGGTGTACCGCCTCTTAACTGTAATACAATTTTTCCATTAGCAGATTGCGGACAAGTCGCCGGCTTGTTTTGCACTAGCGAATCAATCATAGTACCTAACACAAATATGTCAATTTCACTGGCCGCTGCGCTATTCAAAGTTACAGTGGCGACAAAATGCATATCGGCACTTGAAGTCATTGACGGGGCTATCGTCATTGTACTTGCCAATACGCCCGAGCCCATAAAAGTCCAGTGTCCCCCCGTAAATCTGTAACCATTAAATAACCCTTTCGCATTAGTATAAGTAGTGGGGGAATATAATGACACAATAGTATCGCCGGTTGTTGATATGGCTACCTCGCCGGCATAATATGGCCCGCTGTCATTGGCCATGGTGTATAACGCAGTAGGATTGGTATTGAGTATGCTGTCTGCTCCAGTATAGACAAAAACATTATAATTGCTATTATAGACACTCAGGCCAGTGGCCAAAGTTTTACCGTTTTTCGAAATAGCGAGCGATGAAGGAAACGCATCGTTTTGAACAAGCGAAGCGGGCCTTACATCAGTATCATTAATTGCCCAGGTCGTACCGTGCCGGGTATAAATATTGATATTGCCTTTGCTATTGTCGTACGATTGGTCGCTTATTACGGCGGTGTTCCCATCGCCAGACAAAGCTGTAACAGCGCTCGTTATTACGTTGTCATATACATGGCAAAGGCCCTGCAATGTCCAGGTGCTGCCAGACCAAACAAAAACACGTCCATCCTGGTAATCATCACCCGTAAACAGGGTTTGTCCATCGTTAGATAGATTTACCGTATTGCCTAAGTCTCGATTAGCAAAACTTATGCTGTCACCCATTGGTATATACGTTTGTCCGTTGCGTTTATACATAAATACCCTTCCACGGCTGGTACTGTTCCGGCTGGGTGCTCCGATGGCTAAAATGTTACCATCTGCCGATAATGCTACTGAGCTCCCAAAAAGCTGTGGTTGCCAATAGGTGTTGGGCAATGAAATTTTAGAGCCAATTTGGGTCCAAACCGGTCCATTATGCGTAAAAACCCAGACGGCACCCATATTCCCATTGTCTTGACAGTTGCCGATAGCCAGGGTGCTGCCATCTGCCGATATAGCCGGGCTGAAGTAGACTGTAGATAATATACCGGAAGCCATCCCCGTGCCGAAAATCTCAGCACCTGCTTGATTAAAATTATTCCCATTTTTAGCAAAAGCCCAGATACCCCCCAAATTGTTTCTAAAATTTCCATCTGATAGAACCGCATAGGTACCCGATGAGTCTAAAAGCACCAAACATTCTTGATTAGTTAAAAGGGACTCGGTATCATCAACATTGCTGGTTGATGGACGTTGGATGCTAAAGTTACTGCTCCAGGTACCACCACTTAGATTCCATGCGTAAAATCCAGTGGGGCTGTATAACCCGGTAACAATTGTGGTACCGCTGTAATTTATACTCAAGCAACTGCAGCCTTGGCCGCGAGAATTGTTAACCAGGTAACCGTTTGTTTGCTTAATCCAAACATTATTTACAAGGCTAAATATGCAAAGATTGTTGCCAGCGCTCATGGCAATAGTTTTTCCATCGCCCGAACCAACTACCTGTGCCGCATAATTTTGCAGGGCAGCGTTACTATTGTTAGTGCCCTCCAGTCTCGGCCCTTGTTGACGCCACCCTGTTCCGTCATTTATAAAAACCCATGCATTTGTGTTATTATCAGGGTCATATTCGTCGCCGATTACAACGGTTTTTCCATCTGCCGAAATAGATGAACTTGAGTAATTACACCCAAATTGATTGGCTGAATCGCAAAATGACTGATAAGTTACCGGCCGGTCGTATGGCCTAAGATTGCTTTGTAATTGCCAACTTGCTCCATAACGAACGTATACCTCCGGGCCTACTACCATCACATTTCCGCTGTAAGAAATTGCAACCTGACGATGTGAAGACGAGAATTGAAAATGTACTATTGGGGGAAGAAAAGTTGACTGTAGGCTCCAGGTATTATTGCCGTATTGGTAAATATTAATAGTATCGTTATCAAAATGTACAACCAGTGTATTACCATTTGAAGAAAGGGCCATATTTACAACTTTCGAGCTTTCGGGTAACAAAATCTGCTGCACCCATTGGCCACCGGTTTTTCTGAATATAAAAACTCCGGTCGCAAGCCCGTTAATAAACTGTGAGCGGTATGATGTAGCAACGGTACTGCCATCAGGCGAAAACGCAGTCGCTTCACCCTGATAAAATGGTCCGAAACTTCCTGTACATTGTAAGGGAGGGCCCTGTGGTACCCATTGAGCACAGCTATTGGAGAAAATCAAGCTAAACGTAATAATAGCGACCAAGGTGTGGTGCATCTTCATATCCCGAGATTGAACTTTTAAATATAAAATTTTATACAACAAAAACGAAATTCATAAAATCCTTTCTGGTAAGACATCTCATCGTCGATGAAAAATGGATGAAACAGATGGGGATATCAAAGTAGATACCTAAATGCAAACAGCCTAACCGCCCCGTCACTTCGTGCCGCCCCTCCTTAAAAAAAGGAGGGGAGCTAATACAAACGGCCAAAATTATTGGAATTTGGAATTGTTAGATTTTGGGATTAGGAGCCTGATGGCAGCGGGCTTTTATGCCCACCCTGACTATAAGTTTGGTAATTTGTTGTATGATGATTGAGTAGGTTTGTATAGTAAGTTTCGAGTTTCGAATTGAAAGGCCAGAAGTTTGGTTGTGTGCTTAGTTATAACGAAGTGTTGTTTGACATGATGGGTGAATTGATGTTGGGTTGAAAGGGCTGGTGAAAAGGGAAGTATTTTTTAGTGCCAGCAATAGTTGTATTTGGGCGCTAAATGGTTATAATCAGTTACTTATAAATGGTGATTTTTAAAAAGGTTTACACTTTTTAAAATGGTTGATTTTTGGACATTTTGCTCTATACAGTTTATTTAAAATCAATGGCTTATATATAACGATTTATAGAAAAGTTTACAAAAGTTTACAGATTTTATTTGAAGTTTTTTATCACCTAGCATGAAGAGCCAGGATTAAACAAGCACAAAAAGGTGACAAAAGGTAGCAGAATTTTGGTTTTGGTAAGTGGGGTGTAGGTTTAATTGTAATTGGGCTGCAAAAAGTACACAAAAGTAGACCAAATTTTTGTTGCTTGAGTTGGTGTTTTTGGTGTGGGTTCAAACAGCCTAACCACCCCGTCACTTCGTGCCATCTCCCGCCCACAGCCGCGGGATGAAGCACCTCCTTAAAAAAGGAGGGGAGCTGTAGTTGGCGCCGGCTGTTTCGGGTTAGCGGTTGAAGCGGAAAGCCCGGACTGAGGTTTTGCGAAGGAGGACTTGTAGCGAAAGACGCGACCGGAGCGTCCCGATAGCTATCGGGAGCGTAGGGAACCCCCACCAATGTTTATTAGCTGTTAACAAAATATATTGCTGGAAATCATGCAAAGTGTGGGTAATTGTAGCCTACCTTTGCGCCCTTATTTTACAAATGGACAACGGTCATTTTAAGAAAGTTACCCTTGCAGGGCTTTTGGTTACGATAGGAATTATATACGGCGATATAGGCACTTCACCCCTCTATACCTTTCAAACTATTTTAAAAGATGGCGGCCAGGCAACTACCGAACTGGTGTTGGGCGCTATTTCGTGCGTGTTTTGGACCTTGACTTTGCAAACAACGTTTAAGTATGTTTTGCTTACCCTGCAGGCCGATAACAAGGGCGAGGGGGGCATTTTTTCGTTGTATGCGTTGGTTAGGCGTTATGGCAAAAAGCTGGTATACCCTGCCATGATAGGCGCCGGCACTTTGCTTGCTGATGGTATTATTACTCCGCCTATAACGGTTACCTCGGCTATTGAGGGCTTAAACGGGGTGCATGGGCTACAGGATATAATAGTGCCCGGCAACACACTGGTTATGGAATTGGTGCTGGGTATTTTATTAGCTCTTTTTATTTTTCAGCGTTTTGGTACTAAGATAGTTGGCGCGGCATTTGGCCCGGTGATGTTGATTTGGTTTACCATGCTGGCGGTGCTGGGCTTAAACCAGATTATACATTACCCTACTATTTTTAAAGCGCTCAGTCCGCATTATGGGTTAAGGTTGCTTATTAACCACCCCAACGGATTTTGGTTGCTGGGCGCTGTGTTTTTGTGCACCACCGGTGCCGAGGCTTTGTATTCGGACTTAGGGCATTGTGGGCGAAAGAACATACAGGTTAGCTGGATTTTTGTAAAGATTGCCCTGGTGCTTAATTACCTGGGGCAGGGCGCATGGGTATTAAACCAGGGCAAACTTAACCTGGGCGACATTAACCCATTTTTTGAAATTGTGCCGCACTGGTTTTTAATACCAAGTATTGTTATAGCAACTGCCGCTTCAATTATTGCAAGCCAGGCTTTAATAAGCGGTTCGTTTACGTTGATAAGCGAGGCCATAAGCCTTAATTTTTGGCCGAGGGTAACAGTAAAATATCCTACTACCATAAGAGGGCAAATTTATATACCCAGCATAAACTGGATACTTTGCCTGGGCTGTTTTTTGGTGGTGTTGTATTTCCGTACATCGGAGAGTATGACTGCGGCGTATGGCTTTTCGATTACCATAGCCATGATAATGACCACGGTGCTGATGTTCTTTTTTCTGCGTTACCGGCAGCATTTGCCGCTGTGGCTGGTAATAATAATTGTGAGTATATTTTTAACCGTCGAGACTTCGTTTTTTATAGCTAACGCCATTAAAATATTTAAGCGATTGATGTTTTTGGTGTTCGAGTTTGGTTTGATATTTACCATGTATATATGGTATAACGCAAGAAAGATAAACAACAAATTTTTGAAGTTTGTAAACCTGCGCGAATACATACCGTTGTTGGAAGATTTAAGTAAGGATGAATCGGTTTCGAAATACGCTACGCACCTTATTTATTTAACCAAGGCTAACCACAGTTATGATGTGGAGGAGAAGATTATCTATTCGGTTTTCAGCCATAACCCCAAGCGCGCCGATTGCTACTGGTTTGTGCATATTGACTGGACGGATGAACCATATACGATGGAGTATAGCGTTGAAGAGTTGAAGGATGATAAGGTGATAAGGGTTGAATTTAGATTGGGCTTTAGGGTGCAACCACGTATAAGTTTACTGTTCCGTAAGGTGGTTGAAGAAATGATAGCCAATAATGAGTTGAATATTAGCGCCAAGTATCCTTTACTGGCTAAGCACAACCTGGCTGAGGATTTTAAGTTTGTGGTGTTAGAGAAATTCCTTTCGTACGACAATGAGTTTTCGTTTAGGGAGGGCTTTATATTGAATAGCTATTTCTCAATTAAGAAACTGGCCCTATCGGATGATAAAGCCTTTGGCCTTGATACCAGCGAAACTGCGGTAGAAAAGATACCTTTGGTAGTAGCACCAACCAGCAAGGTAGCCCTTAAGCGCACTGGTTACAGATTGTTAGCTTAAAAGGAATAGAATACAATAGCCACAAAGGCACTAAGACACAAAGTAAATAACCGAAGGTTTTTATGGCTTTAGTTGAAAACGAGGATTACTACGTAGATGGGAACGGCTTGCTTGTTTTTACAGAGAGGTATTTGTTAGAAAGAGGCTTTTGCTGTGGTAACGGATGCAGGCATTGCCCTTATGGAACAGGCAAAGAAACAAATAAGCCCACACCGGAACAGCAAGAAGGAGAGGAGCAACTAGGATAATTCAAGGCCGGGGAAGTAATCCATAAAGCCGCTCAACCCCTGCAAACCACCGGTGTGTAAGGCTACAATTCGACTGCCGCGGGTGAACCGGTCGTTCTTTATCATATCAAACAAGCCGTAAAACATTTTGCCCGTGTATACCGGTTCTAGTTGGATGTTATACTTCAGCTTAAAGTCTTTGATAAAGGCAATTAACTCGGGTTTTACTTTGGCATAGCCACCAAAATGATAATCGAAGTTGATACTGAAGTTGTTGTAATGAAAGCCGGTTACAAACTCCGATAGCTCAAACACCTTAGCGGTAAGTGTGTCTTCGCCTTTAAGTGATGAGAAGCCAATGGCCTGCTTTTCGCCCTTTAGGCCAGCCACTAAACCGGCAAGGGTGCCACCGGTGCCAACAGCTGTGCAGATATAATCGAAGGGGATATCAATCTCTTCAATAATCTCGGCAGCGCCTTCAACAGCCAAAGGATTAGTGCCACCTTCGGGTATCAAATAGAAATCGCCTATTTGTACTCGCAGGCTTTCGAGGTTGGTGGGGTCGTCTTTTTGCCGATAGCTTTCACGATCCATGTAATAGAGCTCCATACCCTTCGATTCTGCAAACTTTAGTGTTGGGCTTAGTACTGTGGGTTCCTCGCCGCGTATGATGCCTATGGCTCTAAAATGGAAGAGTTTGGCTGCTGCTGCGGTAGCATAGATGTGGTTGGAGTATGGCCCGCCAAAAGTGAGCAAGGTATGTATGCCGTTTAATCGGGCCTCGAATAGGTTATACTTTAGTTTGCGCCACTTGTTGCCTTGTATTTCGGGGTGAATAAGGTCATCGCGCTTAATATATAGTTCAATCCCTTTTTCGACTAAAAAGTCGTCTTCAAGCTTTTGTAAGGGCGATGGATTGAATGGGTTGAGCATCTTTGAATGTGCGAATGTGCTAAAAAAGAACGAAGGTGTTAATGCATTATCATAATACATCAACACCTTCGCACATTAACACGTTGAAACTAGTTCTGTGCCGTATTAAGATTGATACCAAGTTCAACCAGCTTTTCTTGCAATTCTTTACGAGCGAAGAAAATGCGGCTTTTAACGGTCCCTAAAGGCAGGTTAAGTTTATCGGCAATTTCCTGGTATTTAAAGCCGGTGTAATAAAGCATAAAGGGCTCGGTAAAGTCAGTGCTCACACCCGCCATAGCCTTTTGAATATCCTGGGCTAAAAACGCGCGTTCAGAACCGTTCTTTTCAATCTCCCTGGTGCTGTTTAACAAATACTGGTTATCGCTTGTATCCGTAACCGTATTGCGCTTTTGATTCTTTCTGTAATTGTTGATGAATATGTTGCGCATAATGGTAAAAAGCCAGGCCTTAATATTGGTCCCTTCTTCAAACTTCTCTTTGTTAGATAAGGCACGGAAAAACGTATCCTGCACCAAATCCTCCGTTTCCTCCCTGTTTTTTGTAAGGTTAAAGGCAAACGGGCGCAGCATTCTTTCGTACTGCATAATCTCAACTCCAAATTCCGTAGTAGGTATCATAAATCTCCCTTTTTGAGCTTTAAAAAATATTGTTTACTCCCAATGAACGATTCTTACTTTCAATTGTCACTTGTATATGCAAATGTAAAGCCACTTTACAAGCCCGCCAACACATTGTTAAATAAATAACGTTAAAATGATGGCAAAATTGACACATCTTTCATAATGCATTGACGTTCTTTCAATTGGTAATTACGCATCAGTGAATTATGTAAAAAATAGAAT
The DNA here is from genome assembly GCA_903861145.1 of uncultured Bacteroidota bacterium. Classification (GTDB taxonomy): domain Bacteria; phylum Bacteroidota; class Bacteroidia; order Chitinophagales; family LD1; genus Bog-950. Next base: position 13,509 of record CAIOTH010000130.1, read on the forward strand.
GTAAACTTTTGACGTTTGAGGAATTATTTCCTGACATTTAGGCATACAAATATGCCAACTATCTCATCAAATGCGGCAAAATGGGCAATCGCGGGGCTTATTTGGCAGAAGGTATTAACCCCGGAAAAGGATATGAAAAGTAAACAGACTAAAACCTATTAAGTTCATGATATACCCTGTTAATCGGCAGCCCGACTACGTTAAAATAGTCGCCATCAAACTTCTTAATGCCAATGGCGCCTATCCACTCTTGGCAGGCGTATGAACCCGCCTTATCGAACGGTTTGTAATTATCTACATAATACTCAACCTCAGCCAGGGTAAAAGGATTGAAGTATACCTTAGTTGTTTCCGAAAACACGACTTCCTTTTTATTTGAAAGAATGCAAACCCCGGTTACAACTTCGTGCATGTTGCCACTTAATGCCGAAAGCATCAAGATGGCATGTTCGCGGTCATTGGGCTTTTCATAAATAACCCCATCTAATATTACGATTGTATCTGCACCAATCACTACTGTATTGTCATCCAGTTCGCTTAAAAAGGCTTTTGCTTTTTTAGTAGCTAACGAAGCCGGAATTAGTTCAGCAGGCATCCCGTCAGGATGGTTTTCCTCCACGTTTTTTGAGGCAACCGTAAACTCAAAGCCCGCCATTTTCATTAGCTCATAACGCCGGGGCGATTTCGACGCTAGTATTATTTTGCGGCTCATTTAAGCAACTGTTTGGTGGATGAAATAAAACGCTGGCATTGACAAAATACCAAGCAGCATAATCAATTTTAAGAGTTTACTCACAAGCGCATATTCTTTCTGCTCCTTAGCCCTAATAACCAGCCCGATAGTTATAACTACCGGAACCGCAACAACAACACCCAGGTATAAAAGCTCTTTAATCGCACCGGTCATAAAAAACTCGTGCATAAAATAACCAAGGCCTGCCAATAGCACCGCCAGCACTGCACCGGCAAGCCATTTTGCGGTGGTATCACCATAGGCTACAGCAAAGGTGTTTATTTGGTACGCTTCATCTCCGGTATGGTCCTCAATATCTTTTACAAGCTCACGGGCAACGCTGGTTAAAAAAGCAAAGCCTGCATAAAACTTCAACTGCAAAATCAGGACAGCAAATGCATACTCGCTGCTTTCAAACAAATTTCCGGCATGTATTAATCGTAAATAATCTGCTTCAAAACTTAAAAGAAGAACCAATACAAAAGCACTAAGCCCTGCAATAACTACATTACCCGCTAGTGGTATCTTCTTTAGGAACGCCGAGTAAATAAATAACAACAACGCACTTATTACATACAAATACCCCAAATGAAAATTACCGTTTCTCCACCCCAGGTAAAAGCCCAGCGCGATGCCTGTAAAAACAAAGGCCATGTGCAAATACATCACAGTATCCAGCGACATTAATCCCTGGGGCAATGGCCTGTTAGGTTTAAATTCCTTATCAAGCTCAAAATCGAAATAGTCGTTTATTACGTTGCCACCGGCCGCAAGTAAAACTACGGACAATACAAACAAGACAAAATCTTTTATGCTAAAAGGAACCAGTGTAGTTTGTAATATGTTTTGATGCACCGGTACAATAACCAGGTAATAAAAAAACGATAAGCTTAAGGCTATAATAAAGAGATTCCCTGCGCGTATTAATTGTAAGAAGCCTTTCAGTTTTTGCATGATTGAACAATTGCGGCGGCAAGATAAAAAAGCACCGGTTAAAAATTGTTTTGAAGGGGATTTGCTTTTGACGCCTGCTCAATAATACTTTCGGTTAACACCTGGTAAACCTTTTGCAGCCGTGTGTCATCGCCAAGTAGCTGTATGTGTTTTTCTATCGTTTGGAAATCTCTCCTAATAGCAGGTCCGGTCTGAATTTCAGATGGTGAATGCTGTTCAAGATTTTGAATGAAGTTAAAAATAAGCGGCTTAAGAATTTCGAATTCCAATCCATGCGAAAGCAAAATCTGTTCTGAAATACCAAACATGTGGTTGGTAAAATTATTGGCAAAAACGGCCGCTACATGTATCCATTGCCTTTGTTGCTCATCAACCCGGTGCACATTTTTCGAAATGGATTTAGCCAACTCTTCCAGCTTGGCGGTTGTTTGCTTATTGCTGCCTTCAACCAACAAGGGCACATTCTTAAAATCCACTTTGGCCGACTTCGTCATCGTTTGAAGAGGATAGAAAATGCCAAAATTATCCGAGGCGCCCTCTAGTAAATCCTTTGATTTTGTACCACTGGTATGGGCTACAATTTTGTTATCGGTTTTAAGCGCACCTGCAACTTCGGCAATGGCATCATCTTTCACCGCGATAATATAGATATCTGCTTCTTGTAATTGGCTAAGGTCCGAAGTAAAGCTGGCTCCTACGGTCTTGGCCAATTCTACTCCTACTTCGTTACTGCGATTATAGACCTGAACAACTTCATTGCCCGTTTTTTTCAAAACAAGTGCAAGCTGTGTTGCAACGTTACCAGCGCCAAGTATTGAGATTTTCATTTTCTAAAATAACGGATAATACAAACAAATTTTTGGGTGATTCATTTTTACAACATGAACACGTGAACACCTGAGCGCATGAGCACAATGCTATTTTTGATTGTCCCAAATCCTGCGGAACATACTAATCAGCGCACCTAAAAACGTAATAAGGCCCCCAATCCAAACCAGGTTAATGTAAGGAAACATAATAGCCTTCATAATAATAAAGTCCAGTGGTTTTTCTGTTTCGTGTATAGTTAGGCTTACCTTTTTCGATGTTGGGTCTATTTTATCTACTGCAATCTTCAATCCCAAATCACTTACCTCGCCCATAATGGGGTTATCGTAGCTACCGTTATCCATATCAATAACCAAAATTGGTTCTAAAGGATAGATTTTGCCATCGGCATGCGCGGCAAGTTTTATTCCTAAAACCATTTTGCCTTCCTGGTTAAAATTAGCCGGCAGGTTCGGTTTTGGGTCAAATGCCTCAATAACAACAGTAGCATTTTTGATTTTGAAAGAATCCTTCAAAGCAACCGCCACATTTGTTACCGCATCCTTCAGGTCCGAATTATTTGGAACCGATGAAACGTGGGTAAACACATCTTTGGTCCAATAATGCTTGGTATCCGGATTTGCCACTAAACCCATCTTGGGATTAATTTGTGCATTGGGCTTCAGCGTAAATTGCTCAACTATTTTTCCCGTGGCCGAATCCTTTCTTACATAATTAACCATGTAAAAATGGTTAGGCTTATGTTCTTCACTTCCGGTGTAGGTAACCTCATAATTACCCATTATCAAAGTGCTATCGCGCAACAGCAATATGTTTTCCAACTTCTCGGTTTCCTTAAAGTCTTTACCAAAATTTACCCCCTGGCGGTTAATTGATATCACTTCCTTCTTATCCTGCGAAATCAATACTCCGATTAAAAATACCCCAAAACCAAAGTGGGTAATAGTGCCGCCCAACAACTTCCAATTTCCTTTAACTACAAAAATAAAATAGGCAAGGTTGCCAAGCACCGCATAAAACCCTGCCACCAGGAACATGAAATACGATGAAATGAAAGGAAACTTTAAATACAAGCTGCTGGAAACCGAAGTTAAATCAATAACATGCTGCTGCGTAAAGTCAATATGCATACCAAGCGCAACTAATGATGCTACTACGATTGCTGCGATAAACGAATAAACCGCCCAGACCGCTGTTTTGGGATATCTACCTGTTTTGTATGATAGAAACTGAACAAGCCCGGTTAATAACCCCGCAAGCATTCCAAGCCATACTTGAATAGAATTGTAGTGCGCTACCACATTTTCAGGAGGGGCTATTTTGTGCTTATCATCAATTACGTGTAACAAGTCATGAAAAATCAGGTTCCAAACCGGTATTGAAGTAGTAAAGGTCATTTGTACTACCGATAGTAACAACACCAGCGAGCCAATAAACATCCAAAACTCCCGGCTACCTAAATCTTCTTCTTTCTCAGTAGATGGGATCTGTTTTTTTACCACACGGATTATCAATAGCGTAAAACCCGAAACTAGAAAAAATGCCAGGTACGCCAGCAACTGCGGCTCCAATCCTTCATCGGTAAATGAATGTACCGAAGTATCGCCCAACCTTCCGCTACGGGTTAAGTAAGTAGAGTATAAAACCAACCCGAACGCCAAAATGAAAAACACGTATGTGCTAATTAGCGATTGTTTGGTATACCGGTAAACAAGCAACATGTGTAATCCGGCAACTACCATCAACCACGGCACAAAGCTCATGTTCTCAACAGGGTCCCATGCCCAAAAGCCACCAAAGCTTAACGATTCATAGGCCCACGCACCACCCATTAATATACCGGTGCCTAGCACTGCCACCGAAAATAAGATCCATGGAAAGGCCGCCTTTATCCAACCATCCCAATCTTTCCTTAGCAAACTCGTAATAACAAAAGCAAATGGTATGGTTACCGATGCAAACCCGCAGAACAGTACCGGAGGGTGAATGGTCATCCAATAGTTTTGCAACAACGGGTTTAACCCGTTTCCATCTTTTATAAATTCAAGATAATTAGGGCGCTGAAAAATAGGCGCATTGGCCATTTCGTTACGCAGTAATGTAAAAGGGCTGCTACCCATGTGGTAATGACCGATATAGATTCCGATTATCATGGACCCCAAAAAAACCTGGGTAAGGGCCACAATACCCATTACGGGGTTTTCATATTTTCTTAAAACAAAAATGCCTACACAACCTTGCACCACCAGCCAAAACTGCCAAAGCAAAAAGCTGCCTTCCTGGCCCTCCCAAAAACTGGAGATAATGTATTTAATAGGAAGCTCGGTAGATGAGTGGCGCCATGCGTAGTGATACTCAAACATGTGCTTTAGTATCATAATAAACAGGCAAACAAAAATGCTGACTACCGAAATACCATGGGTAACAAAGGCTGCCCGGGCAATTTTCCGCCACGATTTTTCTTTTGCCTCATCTCCCGAAAACTCGGCAGCAAAATACGAGATGAATGATAGTAAGGCTGCACAGAAACTAAGCACAATAAAAAACTGGCCCAAGTGCCCTAACCAAAGTTTCTCACCTATAAAACCATTGGCACCAAACCGTTCACTAAAAAATTGAAGCATGCGTTTATTTTATTCTAACCTGGCACTGAAGATTATGCCAAACGGGGTGCAAATTAATGTTTTAAACCTTTATTTGATATTACCCCTAACTATAGTTAATAAGTTAGGTTACGACCCCGATTTTATACTTACCGTAGTTTCCTTTAAAGTAATTTCGTCATTAACATATTTTGATGGGCATTTCATCGATATTTCTGAAGCCGCAAAAACATCACCGTTAACACGCCCCTTTAC
>CAIOTH010000131.1 GCA_903861145.1 uncultured Bacteroidota bacterium
CCTCGCCTTTTACCGCAAAAACAACACCGGCGACTTAATGAACCGTATAACCGAAGATGTTAGCCGCGTGCGTATGTATGTAGGGCCGGCCATTATGTATTCGGTTAACCTGTTTTTCACAATAACGTTCACCATTGTTTCAATGCTATTGATTAACCCCACACTTACTTTGTGGGTGATTATTCCTTTGCCAATACTTTCTGTCATTATTTACTTCGTTAACGAGTTGGTTGAAAAGGCCAGCACCCGCATACAATCCAAGCTAAGCGATATGACCACCGATGCCCAGGAAACATACAGTGGAATCCGTGTGGTACAAGCCTACGTGCGCGAAAAGGAAATGATGAAGCACTTTGCCGAGGAATCGGAAGAATACAAAAAGCGCCAGATTAGTATGGCGAAGATTGACTCCATCTATTTCCCCTCCATGACTTTTTTGATTGGGTGTAGCATTATTATAGTTGTGTTTGTGGGTGGTTTGCAGGTATCGGTTGGCAAGTTAACACCGGGAGGTTTAGCGGCATTTATTATGTACACCAATATGCTGATGTGGCCGGTGAGTTCATTGGGTTGGGTTGCATCTATGATTCAACGAGCTATTGCATCGCAAAAGCGTATTAATGAGTTTTTAGAATATCAGAGCCAGATAAAAGATGAAGCAGGTATTGAGCAACCTATAAAAGGCGAAATAGAATTTGAGCATGTGTCGTTTACATACCCCGATACCGGTATTAAGGCGCTACGCGATGTTTCGTTTAAAATAAACGCCGGCCAGCGTTTGGCTATTATTGGCCGCACCGGTTCGGGCAAATCAACAGTGGCTGATTTAATGATGCGGATGTACGACCCAACCAGTGGCCGTATTGTGGTTGATGGCATTAACATTAAAGATATGCGCCTGGGGCCGTACCGCAGGCAAATAGGTTTTGTGCCGCAGGATATATTCCTGTTCTCAGAAACCATTACCGAAAACATTGGATTTGGATTGGATAAGGTAGATAAGGAAACCGCACAACGTTATGCCGGCTATGCATCTATCGGCAACGAAATTGAACGCTTCCCTGAAGGGTATGAAACTATGGTTGGTGAGCGAGGAGTTACTTTATCGGGCGGACAAAAACAGCGAATTTCAATTGCCAGGGCACTTATAAAACAGCCTAATGTACTGTTGCTTGATGATTGCCTGAGTGCTGTTGATACTGCAACCGAAAAGGAGATTCAGCAAAACCTTGATGAGGTGTTGGCAGGCAAAACTGCCATTATTATTACCCACCGTATTTTCGCCTTAATGCACTTTGATAACATAATTGTGCTGGAAGACGGGCATATTGCCGAACAGGGTACTCATAGCCAGTTATTACAAAAAGGTGGTGTTTATGCCGATATTTATGAGAAGCAACTTAGCGAGCAAAAAGAGGTCGCTATTAACCCTTTATAATATTTGTTAAGCCGAAATAGCAAAAGCCACCAAAAATCGCTAATTTCATTAATTATTTATTCTAACTAAACCATCGACACGTGGAGAAAGAGAACAGCAATGGCGGGAAGTACAGTGGCTTTTTTAGCAAAAAACTGAAGGCAGGGAAACGGAGAACTTACTTTTTCGACGTTAGAAGTACTAAACAGGGAGATTTCTTTTTAACCATTACCGAGAGTAAAAAGAAGTTTGAAGGAGATGGCTACGATAGCCACAAGATTTTCCTTTACAAAGAAGATTTCAAAAAATTTTTAGAGGCCTTAAACGAAACGGTTGACTACATCAAAACGGATTTGATGCCCGAATATGATTACGATTCTGAACGCCCTGTAAGAACCGGAAATGAAAATGGCGAAGGTGGTTCAGATAACCATCAGAGCATTGATAACCATAAAATTGATAATCACAAAACTGAGGTTAAGCCGGTAAAGGAATCGTTAACCGATACTACCAGCCCCGATACTAACTCAACTGCCACCCCACACATTGGTGATGATGAACAGGTTGATTGGAATTAAACTCAAAACATAACTATAACGAATCCCGATTACTACTAGTGGTCGGGATTTTTGTTTTATGGCTTCCAAGCCACGCAAGTACCTTTACTACAGTTTGATAGGCTGCCCGCCATTGTAATTAAAACCAACCATTAGTATATTAAACTACCCAACCAGGGCCAAAGCGGTGAATAGTTTAGTTGCTGACCGCCATTAAACGTTTTACATTTACCTGTAGTAAGAAACAAAAAATGGTTTGTTCACGTTAAATGGTTTAAACAAAAACTAAAACATAACCCCCCACCGCCGCGTATGGAGATGCAACATGAAATTAAGGACGGAGTACTGGTAATTTACCTAAAAGGTCATTTGTTAGGCGCACAGGCCAACACCATTGTAATGGGCCTTGTATTGCAAAATGTAGAAGTAGGTAACAAAAAAATACTGTTTAACCTTGAGGGCGTTAACTATGTTGATAGCGCCGGATTGGGCATGCTCCTATCCTCTTCCTCTAAAATAAAAAATGCCGGTGGTGTGTTGGTTATCTGTGCTTTATCTGAACAGGTAGCCAAACTACTTAAAACCACCAAATTTGAAAGCGTGTTCCGCATACAGCCTAATGAAACTGCCGGCCTTGATTTCTTCAAGACCTTAGGTTAAATACCTTAACCACTAAGGCCACTACGTTGCACTTAGAAATTACCTAATTAATAACTATCAGAAAGAATCGTTTAACGGCATAACCTTGGCTCTTTGCCTTGTTATAAACCTTAGTGATTCTTTGTGTTCTTAGTGCCTTAGTGGTTAATCTCCCTAAAAGTGCTATACAAGCCCTGCATTGTAGATTACAAACAGGCTTTAACCATTTGTATAATACGCAACCTTATGGCACCCATAGCGTATGCATTTATACAAGGGGTAAATTGAATGGCCCCTATACCAATTTAAGCAAACGAATATTATGGGTGACGCAGCAGAAAAATTACCGGTAGAGGTTGACGAATCGGAAATAAACTTGTTGCTGGATGATGCGGGGGTTAATATCTGGTTAGATAAATACTCGGATGTATTTAGCGACTTTGATACCCGGCCGCTGATTAAACGCAAACTTAGCAACGACTTTATTACTGAAATTTGCAAAATGGTGCGCGAAGACCCAACCGCCCAGGTTGAGTTGAATTTTAATATACTTGATGACGGACAGGATAGTGAAGTAGAAAAGATTATAACCAACCACTTACACGCCCACTTTACCAATAACCAAAAGGTAGAGCGCGAAAGCATTAAAAAGACTTCGCGTAAAGGCTATATGCTAACGGCTCTTGGTTTTATGCTAATACTAATACTGGCCTACGTAGCCTCATTGGCTAAGGGCATTTTCTTTTTAAACAGCTTGCCTGTATTGGTTGAACCACTAGCGTGGTTTGTTACCTGGACGGGCCTGGACCACATCTTTAAACACTACGGCGTAGATAAATCGCAGGATATAAATACGCGCATGCTGAACGCCAAAATTTCTTTCTTATGCCTCGGCTGCCCTTCTATTGAACCGGAAGTTACGGTTGAAGCTGCTGCACCGGTGCATAAGCCGCGCAAGGTTATACCTGCAGGGAATAATTTGCGAATAGCTTAGTGGGTGTGTTAACGTGCGAATGTGTTAAGGTGTTAATGTAAATCTTACAGGCCTTAAATTCATCTGATCCATCCTCACTTGTTTCGCCATTTACGGCACATCAAGATGTTTCACTTTGTTCGACATGACAAATGGTATGTTGGTCAACAAAACCACGTGTTTGTCATCGCTGTGAAGGTCTTGGCTCTAGCTTCCTGTTTCTAAAATCTATTTTAATGGGTTACTACCAATTTGCTACTTGTTATTTGGCTGGTAGTTTTGTTTAGCACTTGCAGAATATATATACCGCTTGCTAAGTGTTCTGTATCGAAAATATCTACCTGTTTGGTTTCTTTTTTATCGAGTATTTGCCCGGCATCGTTGAGTAACGCAAATTGGTAATTGCCCTGGCTGCCCATTTCTATGTAGGCGTATTTATTGGCGGGGTTGGGTATTATTCTGGGTTCTAAAATCATAGCTTTAGTTTCTGTTATACCGGTTGGTATTGTATCGCAACCGCTGCCTATTAGGGGGCCGAGTTTGTAGTTGATTAGGTTGGGTAGGTTAAATGAATTGTTACTCAACGTTGGCTGCCCACCATAGACAAAACCGCAACTCATTCCCATGGAGTCTGGATGGTTAATTACATGCAGAGCATATAAACCTCCGTTCCAAGTACTTCCATAGATCTTCCCATTAGGCGCAACCTGAAACATATTCATCTGATAAAAATCGCCTGTATCAGAAACCTATATTGTCCGATAAAAGTAAAAAAATATTTTTTCATTACAACTATTGCCTATGAAAGTGTTCAAATTGGATGAAAAAGTGAAAAGCAGGGGGCTACCCCGAATTAAACAGTGATAAATTAGTGTTTGGAGGTGCTTTCC
>CAIOTH010000132.1 GCA_903861145.1 uncultured Bacteroidota bacterium
CGACTTATGCTGACGAAAAAAGCCAAATACGCAATTAAAGCCATGATATATCTCTCCAAAAAAAAGAAGGGGGAGCACGCTTTAATAAGTGAAATATCGGAGAGCGAGCATATACCCAAAAAGTTTTTGGAAGCCATTTTGCTCGACCTGCGCAAAGCGGGATATTTGGGCAGCAAAAAAGGAAAAGGCGGTGGTTATTACCTGATTAAACCCGCCGAAGAGGTTAACATGGCCGATGTGTTGCGCCTGTTTGAGGGCGCTATTGCCCTGGTGCCCTGCGTAGCACATAAATATTACGAACGCTGCGAGGAATGTGTTGACGAAGAAACCTGCCCTATACGCGAAGTATTTAGAATAGTACGCGAGCACACCGTTAACATTTTGAAAGAAAATAACTTTGCCGAAGTAATAAGCAAAGAGAAGAAGTTGAAGAAGGCGAAGAAATAGCCTCTACTTTTATCCAACCAGAATGATTAGTTTTTACTCCAATAATTCAGCAAAATCACGGCAATCTATTATGATTAACTATCTGCTAATGCTTTTTCTAACCCTGCCTTCATTTTGCGCTTACTGCCAGAGTTTTGAAGGGGTATTGAAATATAAAATGACCATTGAAACCGATAAAGCGCTTGAAAAGGCAGGACTAACGAAGGAAATGATTATTGATAAAATGAAAGAGGAAGGAGTGTTTTTGGAGGAAGAAATCATCTCTTATAAAGGAGGGAATTACTGTATTTCTTCGATTGCTGGCAAAAAGATTTCGTCTGTTTACCGAAAGGATAAGAATAAGATTTATGCGTTTGAAGAAGGTACAGATATATGCGCTGTAACAGATGCATCAATCGATGCTGAAACCAAATTACTTGGTAAAAAGCCCGAAATAACAATACTTGACACAACTGCGGTTATTTATAATAAGCCTTGCAAAATTGTACGGGTAAAATGGAACACCAGCTACTATGATTATTACTTCAGTCAAGATTTTCTAACCATGGATCCTGAGTTATACGCTAACCATGTATATGATGGTTGGGCTGAATATCTGAAAATCTCAAAATCGCTGCCCTTACAGATTGTGAAATCAGTTAATGGTATGATGCGGATTATTTCAACGCTGGAAGACGTTCAGGTTAAACCTGTAGATGATGCATTGTTTGCCCTACCCAAAATGACCGCTGATAAAGATGTAAAAATACCCATGGCGTCGGGCAAAACAATCATGAGAATCAAAAAATGAAAGGAGGGCTACTTCAGCACGTAAATATTCAGCACAAAAAAGAGGTAGATATAAATCCAAAGGCCATCAACAAAGTGCCAGTAGGTGGTTAAGAGTCCTACCCGCATTTTGCTAAAAGGGTCGGCCTCAAAAAGTAGTAGTTTAACGGCATCGTTGCTTTTATCGAGTGCCTTGAGGGTAAACCAAATCAAAATAACCACACCCACCAGCAGGTGCAATAGGTGCAAGCCCGAGATTACATATAAGTAAGCCCCTGCCACATTATTTTTTAGCGCAATACCCGAGGCGTGCAATTCCATCCAGGCAGTTACCTGAAAAAACGTGAACGCTAAACTCAATCCCGTAGTAACCAATAAGCCCATAAGGTATCCCTTCATGTCGTCGTTATCCATTGCTTTTCGCGCCTGGGCAATGGTATAACTCGACACCAATATGATAATAGTATTGGCGTGAAAAAGTAGAGGCAACTTAAAATTATTGAAGTTGGTACCAAAGGTTGTGGCGAAATAAGAGATGGAAATAAACAGAAAAGCCGAGCAAATACCTACCAGCAACATGTAGGTAAAAATGCGCATCGGATGATACTTTAAGCGCATTTCGAGCCGGGCGTGGATTTCGTCTTTATCGTATGTTTCGGTAGCTTTAGCCACAAAATTTTGTTTAGACTTATTCTAAATAGTCCCTGAATTGCTTTACATTTGGCGCTGATTACGAATATAAAACAACAGCGCCCAACTTTTGTTGGTAATGTGCATTTCTTATAAAAATATCGGGAAATTGGCGATTTAAGTATGGCAGAAAGCGATAAAATTATTGAAGAGGTAACCTCAGCCGACTATAAATATGGGTTTGTAACCAATATTGAGCAGGAATTCGCCTTAAAAGGGCTAAGCGAGGATACTGTACGCTTTATTTCGGCCAAAAAGGGCGAACCTGAGTGGATGCTGGATTGGAGGTTAAAGGGTTATCGTGCCTGGTTAAAAATGGAGCAGCCGAGTTGGCAAAACGTCCATTTCCCCAAGATTGATTTTCAAAGCATTATATACTACGCAGCCACTAAAAAGAAGAAACAGGTTAATAGCCTTGATGACATAGACCCCGAAATAAGGGCTACTTACGAAAAACTGGGTATTCCTATCCAGGAGCAGAAGGTATTAGCAGGTGTGGCAGTTGATTATGTAATGGATTCAGAAAGTGTGATTACGACTTTTAGGGAAAGCCTGAAGGAAAAAGGCATTATTTTCTGCTCTATATCTGAAGCGATTAAGGAATATCCTGATTTAGTGAAGCAATACTTAGGTTCAGTAGTTCCTCAACGCGATAATTTCTATGCGGCTCTAAACAGTGCCGTTTTCAGTGATGGTAGTTTTGTTTATATCCCCAAAGGCGTTCGTTGCCCGATGGAGCTTTCTACTTACTTCCGTATTAATGCTGAAAACACAGGGCAGTTTGAAAGAACGTTGATTATTGCAGATGAAGGCAGCTATGTCTCTTATCTGGAAGGATGCACTGCTCCGATGCGCGATGAAAATCAGTTGCATGCTGCGGTGGTAGAATTGGTTACGCACGATAATGCTGAGATTAAATACTCTACCGTTCAAAACTGGTACCCCGGCGATAAAAATGGGAAAGGTGGAATTTACAACTTTGTTACCAAGCGCGGTTTATGTAAAGGTGTAAATTCAAAAATAAGCTGGACGCAGGTTGAAACCGGTAGCTCTATCACATGGAAATATCCGAGCTGCATTTTGAAGGGAGATAACTCAATTGGTGAGTTTTACTCTGTTGCTGTTACTAACAACTACCAGCAGGCCGATACAGGCACCAAAATGATTCACATTGGTAAAAACACCCGTAGCCGGATAGTAAGTAAAGGTATATCTGCAGGTAAAAGTCAGAATTCGTATCGTGGATTGGTTCAAATACATCGCACCGCCGATAATGCGTATAACTCATCGCAATGCGATAGTTTATTGATTGGCGACAGGTGCGGGGCGCATACCTTCCCGTATCTCGAAATAAAAAACAACTCGGGCAAGGTAGAGCATGAGGCTACTACCTCAAAGATTGGCGAAGACCTGTTGTTTTATTGCAACCAGCGCGGATTGAGTAATGAAGAAGCAGTGAGCATGATTATAAATGGATATTGTAAAGAAGTTTTTCAGCATTTGCCGATGGAGTTTGCTGTTGAAGCGCAAAAGCTTCTGGCAATTTCTTTAGAGGGAAGCGTGGGTTAGTATGGAGAATACTTTGTAAGTTTAAACAAATATAAACTGCAATGTTACGA